>JBKJOI010000736.1:0-3316 GCA_046595695.1 Haliangiales bacterium
AGAGCGCGCGTCCACCGAGGACCAACATCGCGCTCGCGAGCGCGAGCAGGAGCGCCGAGACGACGCCGTTCACGGCCGCGCCCCTCACGGTGCCCGCGAGCGCGGTCCGGATCTGGAGCACCAGCGACGTGATCGTGATCGCGAGGATGAACCCGGTCGGGAGCAACGTGTAGAGGTAGCGACGGCCGGCGCGCTTCAGCCACACGCTGATCGCGAGCAGGCTGAGCGCGGCGAGGAGCTGGTTCGAGGTGCCGAACAGCGTCCAGAAGAGGAGGTAGCTCTTCGCGCCGGCGAGGTAGACGAAGCCGAGCGGGACCAGGCAGGTGAGCGCGGTGGCGCCGACCGCGCCGACCCGGGTCTTCAGGCCGAAGACCTCCTCGAGGACGTAGCGGCCGAGCCGCGTCGACACGTCGAGGGTGTCGAAGATGAAGGTCGAGAACGCCATGGCGCCGAAGGTGATCGCGAAGGCCAGGTGCTGCTCGCCGATGATCACGGTCAGGAAGCGGCCCAGGCCCTCGCCGTAGATGAGCCCGGGGCCCTTGGCGGGCCCGCCGCCGGCGACGATCATGATGGTGCCCAGCGCGATGAGCGCGACGAACGCCTCGAGCAGCATGGCGCCGTAGCCGACCGCGTGCGCGTGGGTCTCCTTGGCGAGCTGCTTGGACGTCGTGCCCGAGCAGACCAGGCCGTGGAAGCCAGAGCACGCGCCGCAGGCGATGGTCACGAACAGGAACGGGAACAAGAGCCCGGTCGGGCCGCCCGCGTCGAAGGCGCGGAAGGCGGGCTGCTTGATCTCGTGGCCGCCGAAGAAGATGCCGACGACGCCCACGGCGAGCGCCGCGTACAGCACGAAGCCGCCCAGGTAGCCGCGCGGCTGCAAGAGCGCCCACACCGGCACCAGCGAGGCGACGAAGCAGTAGGCCAGGATGATCACCGCCCAGGTGGTCGCGTCGGCGATCAGCACGGTCGAGAGCTGCGTGCCCGCCCACACCGCCACGAAGGTCGCGGGCACGAAGATGACGGTGGTGAGCCAGAGCGGCGGCTCGAGGAAGCGCTCGACCAGGCCCATGACCACCGCGAGCCCCAGGTACAGCACCGACGCCATGGCGACCGCGCCTCCCGGGTTGAAGCGCGTCTCCAGGCCCGCGACCTCGGCGTCGCCGCTCACGAACGTGGTCGCGGTGATGTCGGTGAACGCGACGATCACATAGATGAGGGCGACCCAGATGAAGACCATCATGCCCAGCCAGGCGCGCTGGCCCAGGTGCACGCGCACGACCTCGGCGATCGAGCTCCCGCCGTGACGCACCGACGCGAGCAGCGTCGAGAAGTCGTGCACCGCGCCGATGAACACCACGCCCAGCACGATCCACAGGATCGACGGCGCCCAGCCGAACTGCTGGCAGGCGAGGATCGGCCCGGCCACAGGCCCGGCCGCCGCGATCGCCGAGAAGTGCTGGCCCATCAGGTAGAACGGCCGCGTCGGCACGAAGTCGACGCCGTCCTCGCGGCTGACGGCGGGCGTGATCGCGCCCGCGTCGAGCTGGTACTGGCGCGCGATGAAGCCGCCGTAGAATCGGTAGCCGAGCACCAGCGCGACGATCACGATGAGGGCGAGCAGCGGTAGGCTCATGAGTCTCCAGCGGGTGTGCGGTCGTGGCACGGTCCAGAGGCCCCACCCGCGCGCGCGATAATCATCAAATCACCGAATCTAATCAACAATCACATCGAGTCCGCCCGGGTTCGGCGTTTGCAAGTGTGGTCCGAACTACAGCACCTGCAGCCGGTAACCGGGCGGAGGCCCACGCTCATGAAGCACTCGATGCTCCACGCCGCCGTCCTGTCGCTGGCCCTGGTCGCCGCCGCCTGCGGCAGCAAGAACACCGGCACCGGTGGCGACGGTGGCGTGGCCGCCTGCGAAAACGTCTCCGGCTGCCCCTGCGATCCCGCCACCGACCAGCCGCTCACCTGCTTCGACGGCGATCCAGCGGTCGCCAACACCGCGCCGTGCATGAAGGGCACGCGCACCTGCGACGTCGCCACCAGCCTGTGGGGCCACTGCGAGGGCCAGACGCCGCCCGCGCTCGAGGCCTGCGACGGCGTCGACAACGATTGCGACGGCACCATCGACGACGGCGTGCTGTCCCAGTGCGGCAACTGCACGCCCGGCTGCGACACCACCGGCACGGGCAACGGCACGCCGTTCCCCATGCCCGGCGATCCCCTGCCACCCGGCATCGTGGACGTGGGCGCCGACGGCGTCGGCCTGGACCCCAACGGCGACCTCGTCCTCGACGACGAGAACGTCGAGTTCCACTTCCTGTGGGTCGCCAACGATCCGCAGGGCACGGTCTCCAAGATCGACACCGTCACCGGCCGCGAGGTCGCTCGCTACGCCTCGGTGACGCACGACCAGACCGCGATCATCTCGATCGACGGCGCCAACACCGGCCTCGTGCCTGCCTGGAACGCCGGGCAGAACCATCCCTCGCGCACCGCGGTCGACTTCTTCGGCAACGTCTGGGTCGGCAACCGCGCGCCCGGCCAGCAGCCGTCGGCGACCAAGATCATGAACGCCATCGGCGAGTGCACCGACCGCAACAACAACCAGGTGATCGACACCTCCTCCGATGTGAACGGCAACGGCGTGATCGACATCGCCGACCCGCTCGAGTTCAAGGCCGAGGCCGACGAGTGCATCAAGTTCACCGTCGTGCTGGGCCAGTACCTGCAAGGGGACGGCAACCGCTACGGCGCGCGAGCGCTCGCCATCGACAGCGGGATCGATCCCGGCGACCCCGGCAACGTCTGGGTCGGGCTCTTCCATGAGCAAGCCTTCTACCAGCTCGACGGCACGACCGGCCAGAAGTTGCGCTACGTGCCCATTGCCGGCACCTCACCGTACGGCGCGGCGATCGACTCGCAGGGCCGGCTGTGGGCGCCGAACGGCTGCTGCGGCGCGAGCGGCATCATCGGCATCCACACCGCGACCGGTGCCGTGGTCATGGGGCTCACCGCGCAGACCGGCACGATGGGCGGCAGCTACGGCATCGCCATCGATCAGATGGACCGGGTCTGGCTGGGCGGCTATCCGCTGGCGGCGGCCATCGTGTTCGACCCGGCGACCGCGGGCTGGGCGCAGGTGAACGTGACCGGCTATCAGGGCGCCGGCTGGGGCGGGCGCGGCGTCGGCGCCGACCCCGACGGCAACATCTGGGTCAGCCTGCACCGCAATGTGAACAACGTCTTCGTCGACGGCGCGGTCGCGCGCATCGACACCACCACGCTGGCGTCGACGGGCGCGTGGTCCCTGGGT
>JBKJOI010001001.1:0-17602 GCA_046595695.1 Haliangiales bacterium
GGTCTGCCGGGAGTCGATCGACACCACGATGCACTGGTCGCCGTACTTCTCGGCGGCTTCCTTGACGAACTCCGGCCGCGTCACGGCGGCGGAGTTGATCCCGACCTTGTCGGCGCCAGCCAGCAGCAGGCGGCGGATGTCCTCGATGGTGCGCACCCCGCCGCCCACTGTCAGCGGCATGAAGCACTGTTCCGCCGTGCGGCCGACCACATCGAGGATCGTGTCGCGATTCTCGTGGCTCGCCGTGATGTCGAGGAAGGTGAGCTCGTCCGCACCGGCGGCATCGTAGACGCGGGCCTGTTCGACCGGGTCGCCGGCATCGCGCAGGCCCACGAACTGCACGCCCTTCACGACGCGGCCGTCCTTCACGTCGAGGCACGGGATGATGCGCCGGGTCAGCACGACGCGAGCGCTTCCTCGAGGGTGAACACCTTGTCGTAGAGCGCGCGCCCGAGCACGCACTCCTGCACGCCCGCGGCGGCGAGCTCGCGCAGATCGGCGAGCGCGCCGATACCGCCCGACGCGATCACCGGCGTCGCGCCCAGCGCCGCCTGCAGGCGCGCCGTGGCGGCCACGTTGGGGCCGCCGCGCAGGCCGTCGCGCGAGATGTCGGTATACAGGATCTTGGCCGCGCCCCAGCCGACCGCGCGCTGCGCCAGCTCGACCGCGTCGACGTCGGAGGCCTTGGTCCAGCCCTCGACCGCGACGCGGCCGTCGCGCGCGTCGACCGCGATGATCACGCGATCCGGATACTTCTCGCAGGCGCGCTGCACCAGCTCGGGTGACTTCACCGCGGCGGTGCCGAGCACCGCCCAGCGCGCGCCCGCGGCCAGCACGGCGTCGATGGCGGCCTCGTCGCGGATGCCGCCGCCGACCTGCACGGGCAGGTGCGAGGCCGCGAGGATCTGGCCGATCATGGCGGTCTGCTGCGGCGAGCCCGCGAACGCGCCGTCCAGGTCGACGACGTGCACGCGCGTGGCGCCCGCCTGCGCGAACGCGGTCGCCAGCTCCCAGGGCCGCTCGTGGTAGACGGTCGCCTCGTCGCGGCGGCCCTCGCGCAGCCGCACCGCGCGGCCCTCCAGCAGGTCAATCGCAGGCACCACGATCACGCGCGCATCTCCACGAAGTTCTTCAAGATCTGTAGGCCCACGCGCTGGCTCTTCTCGGGGTGGAACTGGCAGGCGAACACGTTGTCGCGTCGCACCGCCGCGCAGAAGAGCCCGCCGTAGTCGCACTCGAGCGCCACGTCGGCAGGATTGGCCGGGACCACGTGGTAGCTGTGGACGAAATACACGAATTCGCTGTCGCCGAGGCCGCGCCACAGGGGATCGCTGGACACCCCGCCGCCGGGCGCGCTCACCTGGTTCCAGCCCATGTGCGGCACCTTGAGCGTGCGGTCGTCGGGGCGGAAGCGGGCCACGCGCCCGGGCAAGAGGCCCAGCCCGCGGCACGGCCCCTGCTCCTCGCTCTCCTCGAAGAGCACCTGCAGCCCCAGGCAGATGCCGAAGAACGGCACGCCGCGCGCGATCGACTCGCGCACCGCCTGGCCGAGGCCGCGCTCGGCCAGCCCGGCCACGCAGTCGCGGAACGCGCCCTGGCCGGGCACGACCACCTGGTCGGCGCGCCGGACCACGTCGGGATCGGCGGTGATGACCGGCTGGCCGCCCACGTGCGCGAGCGCCTTCTCGACCGAGCGGAGGTTGCCGTAGCCGCTGTCGACGACCGCGATCATTGCGTCAGCGTGCCCTTGGTCGAGGGCACCGCGCCGCCGGTGCGCGGGTCGAGCTTGCTGGCCGCGTCGCACGCGCGCGCGAACGCCTTGAACAGCGCCTCGATGATGTGGTGCGGGTTCTCGCCGTAATGCAGGTTCATGTGCAGGTTGCACTCGGCGCGCGACGAGAACGCGGCGAAGAACTCCTTCGCCAGCATGCAGTCGAAGCCGCCGACCCACTTGCCGTCGAGCCCAGCCACGCGCCACACGAACGCGGGCCGGCCGCAGAAGTCGATCGCGCAGGCGGCGAGCGTCTCGTCCATGGGGATGGTCGCGTCGCCGTAGCGCACGATGCCGCGCCGCTCGCCCAGCGCCTGCTTGAACGCCATGCCCAGCACCAGGCCGACGTCCTCGACGGTGTGGTGGGCGTCGACCTCGATGTCGCCGGTGGCCTCGACCCAGACGTCGAACAGGCCGTGGCGCGCGAACGCGTCGAGCATGTGGTTGAAGAAGGGCAGCGGCGTGCGCGCGTCGCGCTGGCCCGAGCCATCGATGACCAGGCGCAGCTTGATCTGCGTCTCGGCGGTCTGGCGGTCGATCTCGGCGCGGCGTTCAGCGACGGGCGATTCGGCGGGAAGCTGGCTCAAGAGGCGTCTCCAGCCGCTTCTTTAGCACACGAACGGCGTCCGGCGCGCGCCTGCCCGGCGGCGTCCGGCGCGCGCCTCCCCGGCGCGGCTCACTTGAGCTTGTCGATCCGTTCCTTGAGCACCTGGTTGGCCGGCTCCATCTGCAGCGCGAGCTTGAAGTTGAACAGCGCGCCCTTCTTGTCGCCGCGCCGCTCGGCCTCGACGGCGAGCGCGAAGTACTTCTTCGCGGCCGGGTGGGTCACCGCGTCTTCCGGCCGCTTGAACGTGGGAACGTTGCGCGAGGTCTTGTCGAGGCGCACGCCGCCGGCCTGCCGCTGCAGCTCGTAGTGGCGGCGCGCCTCGGGATCGCCGAGCACGCGGTAGGCCTCGGTGACGCGCTTGTAGACGTCGTAGATGCGCTGCTTGAGCTCGGTGTCCTCGAGCTCGAAGAACTGGTCGGGGTGGAGGAGCTGCGCGCGCGCGTGGAACGCGGTGCGCAAGTCGTCGCCGTCGGCGCGCTCGGTCACGCCCAGGAACACGTGGTAGGGCACCGTCGCGAGCCCGGCGTGCAGCTCGTCGACGATGAGCCGGACTTCGGCGAGGTCGTCCTCTACAGCGTCCACCCGGCCAGTCTAGCAGCAGCGTGCCGCCCGGGTGCGATTACCCCTCCGCGGACTACCGCCCGCGCAGGCCCTGGAGCTTGTCCTTCCCCGACTGGACGCCCGCCTCGTCGGCGACGCCCAGCAGCTGGATGCGCGCCGACTGCGCCTTCTTGGTGGCCTCGTCGACCGCGCGCACCTGCAGGATGCCGTCGGTGTCGATCTCGAAGGTGACCGCAATGCGCAGCGCGCCGCGCGTCTGGCCCTCGAGCCCGTCGAGGACCAGGCTGCCGAGCAGGATGTTCTCGGCGAACTGGCGCGACTCGCCCTGGCCGACGCGGATCTCGACCGAGGTCTGGTTGTCGTGCGCGGTGGTGAACACACGCGTCTGCTCGAGCGGGATCTGCGAGTTGCGGCGGATGATCTCGTCGCAGTAGCCGCCCACGGTCGCGACGCACAGCGCGCGCGGCGTGACGTCGAGCAGCACCGGGCGCGGCTGCGCCGGCGCGGTCGGCGGGCTCCAGTCGATCTCGTGGGTGGGCTCGACCTGGACCGGGATCACGATGCCGCGCGCGCCGCCCGCCGGCACGTTGGTCGGGTCCTCGGGCAGCTCGAGCACGCCCGAGACCTCCTCGAAGTCCTGCACCAGGTCGGCCACCGGCTCCTGGCTGCGGGTGAACGTGCGCTCCTCGGTGCCGACGTCGGTCGACAGGCCCTCGAAGTCGAGGCGCTCGGCGATGTTGACCTCGCGGACCACCGGCTGCGGCGTGGGTGCGCGTGGCAAGGCCTTCTTCTGCAGCGGCACGCGGCCGATGGCGGGCGGCAGCGCGGGCATGAGCTGCGTCGACTTGATCGGCGGCTTCGCGCCCGGGATGGGCGGCGGGATGGTCTTGCCGGCGCGCGGCGGCGGCGCGACGCTGGTCTGCGTGGTCATGCGGCGCGGCTTGTCGAGCAGCTGCGCGAGCGCGCCGCCCTGCAGCGCGGCGCCCAGCGCGATGGCCTCGTCGGGGTTCACGTCGGTGCGCGGGGTGCGGCCGAAGTACGCCTGCACGCGATCGCGCACGAACGGCATCTTGGTGGTGCCGCCGACCAGCACGACCTCGTCGATCTGTGCGGGCGCGAGCCCGGCCAGGCGGAAGACCTCGTCGCAGACCGGGAAGGAGCGCTCGATCAAGTCGGAGACGCGCTTGACCAGGTCCTCGCGGGTCAGCGTGAACTGTAGATCCAGGGTCTTGCCGCCGACGCCGACCGCGATCTCCTGCACGGTCACGACCGCGCGCGGCTTGGTCGACAGCTCGCACTTCACCTGCTCGGCGACCGCGCGCAGCCGCTGCATGGCGATGTCGTCGGTGCGCAGGTCGAGCCGGTGCTGCTGCAGGAACACCGACGCCATGTAGTCGACGATGCGCTCGTCGATGTCGTCGCCGCCCAGGAAGGTGTCGCCGGCGGTGGCCAGCACCTCGTAGATGTTGTCGCGCAGCGCCAGCAGCGTGACGTCGAGCGTGCCGCCACCGAAGTCGTAGACCGCCACGGTCTGCTGCAGCGCCCGGCCGTGGCCGTAGGCGAGCGCCGCGGCGGTCGGCTCGTTCAGGATGCGCACGACCACAAGGTCGGCGATCTCGCCGGCGAGCGCGGTCGCCTGCCGCTGCGCGTCGTTGAAGTTGGCGGGCACCGTGACCACCGCCCGCCGGATGGGCAGGCCGACCGCCTTCACGGCGATTCCGCGCATGTGATCGAGCAGGATGGCGGACAGCTCGGGCGGCGTGAACTCGCCGGCGCGCACGCCGATCACCGGCTGCTCGTTGGCGCCCGCCTTGATGGTGTAGGCGGCCCGGTTCGACTGCTCGCGCACCTCGGGCGAGCCGATGCGACGACCCATGATGCGCTTGAACGACGAGACGGTGTTCTTGGGGTCGATCACGCGGCGCTGCTTGGCGTCGTGGCCGACCAGCACGTGCCCCTGCGGATGGAACGAGAGCACCGACGGGATGACGCGCCGCTTCTGGTCGTCCGCCAGCACCTTTACCTGGCCGTCGTCGCCGACGACCGCCACGCAGCAGTTCGAGGTGCCGAGGTCGATGCCGATGATCGGGTCGCTGCTCACGCCGCTTCGAGCTCCCTACGCCTGTATCCGCACGTCTTTGGCCCGTAGTTCTGTAACGACCCCATCGTACCAGGCTTCGAGAGACCGTCGAAAGGGCCACATCCATCCGTACGAGCCAGTCATGAACTGATCGATCACGTGCGCGCGGTAGCCGGGATCGAGGACGTGCGCGAGGCCATAGACCTCGGCCGACGCGCGGATGCTCTCAGCGTATCCCTGCTTCTCGAAGTGGGCACGAAACCAGCTCAACCCCGCGGGTAAGGGTCCGAATACATAGAGAAACGCCATCAGCGGCGTGGTGTAGCGGCGGAACTGGCGCAGGTGCTCGCGCTCGTGGCGCATGGTGATGTAGCGGTGCGCCGCGGGCAGGTCGTCCCAGTCGCAGGTCACGTAGACGGTCCGGCGGATGGTCGTCTGGTAGCAGGTCAAGTAGACCGACTGGGCGCCGAACGTGACCACGCGCAGGGTCCGATCGATGGCGCGCTGGAACCACGAAGCGTCCTTGCGAACGATCCTGAAGCCGGGGAATTCCTTGCGGATATCCTCGAGGAGCTGCTCGTATCTGCGCTGCACCGCCTATCTACTTTACAACGAAGATCACGATCCGTAGCGTACCGGGCTCGCGTGCCGATCGACGTCTCCACCTTGAACCCTCCGCAGCGCGAAGCGGTCGTCCACGGTGACGGTCCGCTGCTGGTGCTCGCGGGCGCCGGCTCGGGCAAGACGCGTGTGATCACCTACCGGGTAGCGCGGCTCATCGAGCGCGGCGTGCCGGCCAAGGCGATCTGCGCGCTGTCGTTCACCAACAAGGCCGCCGGCGAGATGCGCGAGCGCGTCGAGCGCCTGGTCGGCCCGCGCGACGCCGACCTGCTCACGCTGTCGACCTTCCACTCGCTCGGCCTGACCATCCTCAAGGCCGAGCGCGCGGCGCTCGGCTTCCCGCGCGGCTTCACCATCTACGACGGGGCGGATCAGCTCGGCGTGATCCGCGAGATCCTGCGCGACGTGAAGGTCGACGACCGCCGCTTCGACCCCAAGGCCATCCAGCACCGCATCTCGCGCGCCAAGAACGCTTTCGTCGCGCCCGAGAACTACGTGGGCGACGCCGACGGCGACTACGACGACATCACCAAGCTGGTCTTCCCGCGCTACCAGGCGGCGCTACGCGCGTTCGCCGCGGTCGACTTCGACGACCTCATCACCGAGACGGTGCACCTGCTCGAGCGCGATCCCGCGGTCCGCGATCGCTGGCAGAACCGCTTCTGGTACCTGCTCGTCGACGAGTTCCAGGACACCAACCGCGCCCAGCTCATGATGGTGCGGACGCTCGCCGAGAAGCGCGGCAACGTGACCGTGGTCGGCGACGACGACCAGTCGATCTACGCGTGGCGCGGCGCCGAGGCCAGCTACATCCTGGACTTCGAGCAGCACTTCCCGGGCGCACACGTCATCAAGCTGGAGCAGAACTACCGCTCGACGCCCAACATCTTGGCCGCCGCGAACGCGGTCATCAAGCACAACGCCACGCGCCGCGACAAGACGCTGTTCTCCGAGAAGGAGGTCGGGCCGCCGCTCACCACCATCGTGTGCGCCGACGCCGACGCCGAGGCCAAGTTCGTCTGCGACGAGATCGAGCGCCTGCGCCTGGAGGACCGGCGCGGCTACTCCGACTGCGCGGTGCTCTACCGCTCGAACATCCAGGCGCGCCCGCTCGAGGCGGCGCTGCTCGAGCGGCGCATCCCCTACGAGCTGGTCGGCGGTCAGGAGTTCTACGAGCGCAAGGAGATCAAGGACGTCATGGCGTACCTGAAGCTCGCGCTCAACCCACGCGACGACATCGCGCTCAGGCGAGTCGTGAACTACCCGGCGCGCGGCATCGGTGCGGCGACGGTGGAGCGCGCGGCGCAGTGGTCGGCGGCGCAGCGCGTGCCGCTGTGGGAGGCGATGCGGCGCTTCGAGGAGATCCCCGACGCGACCGCGGCGGCGCGTACCGCGGTCGCCGGCTTCGTGGTGCTGGTGGAGAAGCTGCGCAACGCCCTCGAGGGCGCCAAGAACGAGACCCTCGTCGACGCGGTGCGCCAGCTGGTCGAGGACATCGAGCTGCACGCGGATCTGCGCGCGGCCGCGGTCAGCGCCAACGCGGCGCAGCGGCGCATCGACAACATCTCCGACTTCATGGTCTCGCTGACCGCGCAGCAGGCGCGCAAGCCGGGCGCCGACGCGCTCATCGACTACCTGCGCTTCCTGTCCCTGAAGACCAGCGACGACGACGACGCGGACGGCTCGGGCGAGAAGGTCATGCTGACCACGCTGCACGGCGCCAAGGGGCTCGAGTGGCCGGCCGTCTTCCTGGTCGGCATGGAAGAAGAGCTCTTGCCGCACGCGCGCACGCTCTACCCGCAGGGCCCCGACGTGGCCGGCGAGGTCGACGTCTCCGAGGAGCGGCGCCTCGCCTACGTGGGCATCACGCGCGCGCGCGAGCGGCTGTACCTGTCGCGCGCGCTCGAGCGGCGCAAGCACGGCAAGGAGCGCCTGCGCACCCCGTCACGCTTCCTGGCCGAGATCCCCGACGAGCTCGTGACAAAGCGCGACCTGGCGCTCGAGGCCCAGAAGCCGGCCACGAAGGAAGAGCTCGCCGGCTTCTGGGCCGGGCTGATGAAGGGGTAGGGCGCGGGACCTGCAGGATCTTACTTTCGGGGACGGTGTTCAGGATCTTACTTTCGGTGGCGACGGGGCACCGGTAGCGGCGCGCGCGCCCGGACGCAGCTCAGATGAAGTAGAACGCCACGGTGAGCACGGCGCTGATCGCGAGCGTGATCGCCCACATGCGGTACGCGCGGCGGCGCAGCGCCAGTCGGACCGTGAAGTCGCCGATCTTCTCGTTGCCGTCATCCAGGTTGCGCAGACCGCGCAACGCCAGCTGCACTCACGTCTTGGCGCGGTACTGCACGAAGCCGATCACCGAGGCGACGACGAAGCCGGCGATGGACAGGCGCCACGGGCGCGCCGCGCCGGTCGCCAGGATCGCGATCGCGACCGCGAGGCTGGCGACGCCGCCGGCGATGCCGACGTACAGCCGCTTCGCCCGCTGGCGCGGGCCCAGGTTCATGTCGCAGGCCTCGATGAGCGGCGCCGTCGCGGTGTCGGCGTCGGCGGCGGAGCGCAGCGGCTCGGGTAGGCCGGCGCGCGCGGGCGGCTCGACGCCGTCGGGGATGGTGTCCCTCACGCGAGCGCCTCACGCGGCTCGTCGGCGGCCTTGGCGAGGCGGGCGCGCGCGATGCCGACGTAGCATGGGTCGGCGTCGGCCCCGAGCCAGCGGCGGCCGTGGCGCGCCGCGACCACCAACGTGGTGCCCGAGCCGCAGAACGGGTCGACGACGGTGTCGCCCTCGTCGGAGGACGCGAGCACGAGCTTGCGGATGAGCTCCTCGGGCTTCTGCGTCGGGTGCGCGGTCTTCTCGTCCATGCCGTTGCAGATGATCGGCACCTCGAGCACGTCGCGCGGCTTGGCGCCGAGCGGGTGCGGCGTCCAGCGATCGCGGCGCGCGCCCTCGCCGCCGTACTGCGACGACACCGCCTGCACGCGCTCGGGGTAGCGCTTGGTATGATCGTTGTAGGGCACGCGCACCGCGTCGACGTTCATGACGAAGCGGCGGCTGTTGCGCAGGTGCAGCACCGACTCGTGCGAGCGGCCCCAGTCGTTGCCCAGGTTGGCCTTGTTGCGGTAGGCCCAGACCAGCCAGCGGCAGCCGCCCGCGAAGTGGCGGGTCGAGCGCACCTTGACCTCGGCGAGGATCTCGGAGAAGCCGCACACGTAGGCGCTGCCGTCGTCGGTGAGCACGCGCTGCACCTCGGCTAGCCAGCGGTCGCACCAGGCGACGTAGACGTCGAGCGACTCGAACTCGTCCCACTCGGCCTTGTCGATCGCGTAGGGCGGATCGGCGACGACGAGGCGGGCCGAGCGCGCCGGCTGCGCGGCCAGGAAGTCGAGCACGTCGGCCATCCACAGCTCGCCCGACGGCGTGGCGTAGGCGCGGTGCGGTGCCTGCGCGTGCACGAGGTCGGGCTCGGGCGTGAGGGTGGCGGCGAGTCGGGGCGGGCGCTTGGGCATCGGCGAGATCGGTGCGATGCTAGCGCGCCATGACGCAGCCACGCGACTACTTCGTGCACCCGAGTAGCTTCGTCGACGAGGGCGCGCAGGTGGGCGCCGGGACCAAGATCTGGCACTTCTGCCACGTCCTCGGCTCGGCCCGCATCGGCAAGAACTGCGGCTTCGGCCAGAACGTCTACGTGGGCAAGGCGGTGCTCGGCGACAACGTGCGCGTGCAGAACAACGTGTCGATCTACGACGGCGTCGTGATCGAGGACGACGTCTTCTGCGGCCCGTCCATGGTGTTCACCAACGTGGTCAACCCGCGCGCGTTCGTGAGCCGCAAGGACGAGTACCGGCCGACCCTGGTCCAGCGCGGCGCGAGCATCGGCGCGAATGCCACGGTCGTGTGCGGCGGCACGCTCGGCGAGTACTGCTTCGTCGCCGCCGGTGCGGTCGTGCGCGGCGACGTGCCCGCGTACGCGCTCATGATGGGCGTCCCGGCGCGCGTGACCGGCTGGATGTGCAAGTGCGGCGTCCGGCTGGAGCTGCCCGCGAAGCTCACGGGTGGCGCGCGCGTCTCCTGCGCCGCGTGTGGCGTGGGGTACGCAGAGCAGAGCGGCGCGCTGGCGGCGGGGTAGGGCGTGCGCTTCCTGCCCGGCTTCCGTGCCAGCTGCCTGACCGTCGCCGTGCTGTTCGTGCTGCTCGCGGGCAGCATCCTTGCGCGAGGCGCGGCGGCCAGCATGGCGCCGTTCGGCGTGCCCGAGGCGACCCTGGTGTCACCGCACTACCGGGACGCGATCCAGTGGTCTACCTGCACATGCTGGTGATCGGACTCCTCGTCGGGCTCGTGGGGCTGTACGGCGAGGGCGCGCGCTTCAAGACGTGGTTCGCGCGCCTCATGCTGGCAGCGAACGCGATGTACACGTTCCTCGACTTCCGCGCCTCCGACTCCGCCGTGGGAACCGGACTGTATCCGGGGCAGGCGTCGCTCCTGCCGGCGTTCGTCAACCTCTTCGTGACGCTGCTCTTCGCGCACCTCGCGTTCAGCAAGCGCGCGCGCGAGCGCTGACGATCTTACTTTCGGGGACGGTGTACAGGATCTTACTTTCGGCCCGAAAGTAAGAAAGTAAGATCCTGTACACCGTCCCCGAAAGGAGCCTTCGGACTCCGGGATCAGACCACCGTGGTAGCTGATCGCTCATGGACGGAGCCGGGCACCAGCGCCTCGTGGGAGAACGACTCCTGCTCGAGCCACAGGCCGGTGCGCGCGACCTCGGCGAGCAGGTCGCGGCCGACGGCGTCGGCGGCGTCGGTGGCCAGGAGCGCGTGCAGCTTGCCGGCCTCGTCGGCGCGGAGGGGCAGGCCGCGGTCGGCGTACCGGCGATGCGTGGCGACGTCCATCAGGAGCGGCGCGAGGCCGAGGCCGCTCCGGCGCGCGAGCGAGCGCAAGATGAGCACGCCGGATCGGTCGAGGTCCCCGGCGTGCCGGCAGGGCACGCCGAGCCGGGCCCGGGCCACGTGGCGCAGCAGCGTGACGGTCGCCCAGCCGGCCTGGCCCTCGGAGCAGACGACCAGCTCGCGGGGCAGCTCGGGCCGCGCCGCCAGCGCCTCGACATAGTCCAGGAAGGGCGTCCGATTCTCGAGCACGGTGACAAGCTGAACGGGCAGGTCGACCAGCTCGGCGTTGCGGAGCTGCGCGAGGGTCAGGCGGCTGGCGTCCCCGAGCTGGGCGTGGCGTGCGACGTGATCGAAGCGGTGGCCTTGCTTGACATAGACGAGCGGCCCGAAGCACAGCACCGACAGCGCCCCTTCGTCACGGGTAACGCCGCAGGTCTCGAGCGCACGGAAGGCGGCGTCCTGGGCGGACACGGTCTCGCCATCGGCGTCCACGTCGGCGCGCACGCCGGCGTGGTGCCGGTAGAGCGCGAGGCCGATGCGCCGCAGCCGATCCGATCCGGGGACGAGCATCTTCGAGTCCCCGAGCGCGCGCGCCGAGAAGTTGGCCAGGCGCACGGGCCCGTCGAGGGCCAGCGCCGCATCGATGGCGCGCACGACCAGGCGGACCTCGTGCGCGGCGGCGTCCAGGCCGCGCACCTGCGCGATCGCCAGGAGCTCGCCGGGCTCGGCCCGGCAGGCCGCGAGCCAGCCCCGCGGCGCCGCGGCGACGGCGCCAGCCGCGGCGTCGGTGAGCAGGGCGTCGAGCCGGCCGCGCAGGGCGCGCTCTTCGGCGGCGGGATCACGAACCGCACGTCCGAGCAGCCGGTAGAGCAGCTCGTCGAGCCCAGTGGCGCCTTCCAGGTCGAGACGAACGCGACCGTCACCGGCCGCGCGGACCGCCCGCGCCGACAGCAGGCCGCGCAACGCGGCGGCGCACGCGGCCGTCGCGTCGACGGTGATCCGCTGCGGCACGCGGCCCGAGGCCTCCCTCCGATCCAGGATCCTGTGCAGGACGGCGGCCAGCTCGGGCGTCGCGAGCAGGAGCCGGCGCAGCTCGGCGAACGCGGCGTCGTCCATGCAGGCGACGATAGCATCGAGGCCCGCCGGGCGCGGGCCGCGCGGCTGCTCGGCGCCGAACGTGAGCAGGCCATCGACGACGGGCTCGCGCCGCTGCTGCTGACCGCCTTCGATGGCCCGGTGGCCCACGCGCTCGTGAGCGAGCGCGCGCCGCACTACCTCGGGCTCATGTACCTCATGCTCGCGCTCCGCCGGGCGCACGAGCTCGAGCCGCTGCACGAGGAGCTGTGGCGACGAGCCGTGTCCGGGCAGCGCGCGCTCGACGGCGGCTACTGGGCCGAGAGCTTCGCCGCCGACCTCGAGCAGCTCGAGGCCTGGGGCGCCGTCGGGCGGCACGCAGAGCCGCTACGCATCCGTGGCTACCGTGACAACCGACGCCAGCGCTTTCGCTGGCACCTGACCGACGACGCGGTCTCGATGCTCGAGTGGATCGAGACCCGGCTGGCCGATCGGCACGCGGGCCGGGCGGGCGACAGCCGCGACCGCCTCGCTGACGTGCTCGGGCAGCTGCGCGAGCTCGCGCGGGTGCTCGAGGCCGCGCGCAAGGAAGGCATCGACGCCGAGAACGCGCGCCGCGCCGTCCACCTGCTCGGCGCCGTCGACGACGCGGTCCACGAGATCACGCGTGAGCTGCTCGGCTTCCGCGGCGCCATGATCGAGTTCGCCGCCCGGCCGTACCAGCTCGCGTCGCTCAAGCAGATCCTCGGCTGGCTCGAGCGCTACGTCGCGGTCTACCTGGCGCGTATCGAGACCTTGCGCGTCGAGATCGTCGAGCGCCTCGCGCACGTGGCGCTGCCGCGCTTTCGCAAGGCGCTCGCCGAGGCGCGCGCGCGGCTGCTGGTCGAGCTCGAGAGCCTGCCGCGCGGCCTGCGTGGCGCCGGCAGCCTGCGCGGAACAGACGATCTGATCGACGCGCAGCTGCCGTTCTTCGCCGCCGGTGGCGGCCTGGCGACGCTCTGCCACAAGATCGAGGACTCCGCGCGCGAGGTGCTGCGCAAGATGAGCCGGCACGTGCGCGAGCTCAAGCGGCGCAGCGCGCGAGTGGCCGAGCTGCGCGCCACCATCGCCGAGCTGGCGCGCGGCCCCGCCGAGGGCCGGGTGTACGCCGAGCTCGTCAACGCGCTCGTCGGCGGCGCCAACCATCGCTTCGACGCGCGGGCCGCGGCGACCGGCCAGCGGGTGACGCCGGCGTTGCCGCGCAGCCAGCGCACGAGCGCCGCCCCGCGGCGCGCGGTGTCCCTGGCCACCAAGGCGGCCTCGCCCGACGAGGTCCGGGCGCTGCGCGCGCAGCGCGAGGCCCTGCTGGCCGCCTGGCTCGCCGACACGCTGCTCGCGACCCGGGCCGAAGTGCGGCTGTCCGAGGCACCGCCCCAGGGGCCGGACGCGCCGCGCCGCTGGCTCGACGTCGCCCGCGCGCAGCACCTCGGCAGCGGTCGCGGACTCGCGCGGCTCGGGGTCGAGGTCGTCGCCGCGCCCGGCCGCACGCGCGTCGGCAGCGAGGCGGTCGGCCTCGAGGTCCCCGACGCCATCGTCTCGAGGAGGTTGCCGTGAGCTGGTTCGAGAAGGTCTCGCAGGACAAGGTGCGCCGCTTGCTCAACGTGCTCGCCGAAGCGCCGTTCTTCTACCAGAGCGACGATCCCGAGCTGTTCGCCTTCCTGCGCAAGAACCGCGCCGAGCTCGAGCGCTTCTACCGCGAGCTCTACGGCTGGCAGCTCTACGTCGACGGTCGCGGCGCGCGCCTGTTCAAGGACCGCTGGTGGAACCCGGCGCTGCCGCCGCGCGCCCGCGACGTCTTCGCGCTGACCCGCCGCGACGACTGCATCGCCTTCCTGCTCGTGCTCGAGTTCCACGAGCACCTGCTCGAGGAGCGCAACGTGGCCATCGACGATCCCGAGCCGGTGCGCTTCGAGTTCGGCGAGCTCTTCCGCTTCGCCGTGGGTCGCTTCCGTGAAGCGGGCGGCGCCGACGCGCCCAACGAGGAGGGCGTGCGCCGGCTGCTGCGCGGCGTCATGCCCACGCTCGAACGCTACCGCTTCCTGCGCGAACTCGAGCCCGAGGCCGAGGAGCGCGTGCTGGTCGACCGGGAGAACCTCATCTACGAGTGCCTGCCAGCGCTGTGGCTGTACGACGCGCGCGCGCTCGGCGCGGGCGCGCGCAACGAGCTGCTGGGCGGGGCCGAGGGCGGGGACGACCCGGGCGCGGCGCCGGCGTCCGTGACGGAGGACGAACGATGACGATCCCGCGGCGCGGTCGGCCACCGCAGCGCTTCCGCCTGCAGCGGATCCGCCTGGTGGGCTTCCACAACTTCATCGACGAGACGGTCGAGATCCGCGACGGCGGGCACCTGTTTCTCCTCGGCGACAACGGCTCGGGCAAGACCACCGTGCTCGACGCGGTCCAGTACGCGCTCTCGGGTGGACACGACCTCGAGCTGAACGCGGCCGCGCGCGTGGGCGGCCGCAAGGACGACGGCCGCACCATCCAGGGCGTGGTGCTGCGCTACGACGCCGAGCGCGGCGTGCGCAACACCCAGGGCGGTATCGCCTACGCCGTGCTCGAGCTCGTCGACGAAGACGGCACGGCGCTCTGCCTCGGCGTGGGCACCGAGGCGCAGACGCTGGACGCGCGGGTGAACCGCTGGGGCGTACTCATCCGCGCCAGCCTCGAGCAGCTGCCGCTGGTGCGCCAGGATCGCACCGTGGTGGCGCGCGAGGAGCTGCGCGAGCGTCTCGGCAAGGAGCACGTCTTCGGGCGCGTCGAAGACTACCGGCGCGCGGTCGCCGATCGACTCTTCGGTGGCCCCGAGCTCTACGAGGAGGTCTGTCGCTTCTGGGGCATGGCCAAGGCTTATCGCGAGATCGTCGCGGGCGCGCGCGACTTCGGTGCGCTGTTCGCGCGGCTCCTGCCCGCGCCCGATCCGCAGGTCTTCGGCGACATCCTCGCGCGCCTGCGCGAGATCGACGGCCTCGAGGTCAACCTGCGCGAGATCGACCAGCAGCGGCTGTACGTCGCGGGCCTGGTCGGCCTCGAGGACGCCGTGGCCCAGCAGCGCGAGGCAGGCGCGCGCTACGCGTGGCTCCTGGCGGCGCGGCGCCGGGAGGACGCCGAGCTCGAGCGGGCGCGCAGCCGAGCGCGCGCCGTGGAGCTCGAGGCCGCCCTGGCCGCCGCCGAGCTCGCGGAGGCGGAAGCAGCAGCGCTCCTGCGCGTGGCCGAGGAGGAGCGGCACACCGCGGAGGCCGCGGAGGGCGCGCGGCTCGAGGCCGCCCTGCGCGAGGCCGAGGCCCGCGCGGACGCCGCCGTCGCACGCGCCCGCAGCGCCCGCCAGGACGCCGCCAGCGCGCAGGCCGACGAGCAGCGCGCCGGTGCGGCGGCCGTGCAGGCGCGGGCCGAGCTCGCCGCGTTGCTGGAGCGCGTGGCCGCGGACCTCGCGCGCAGCGTGCAGGCGCTCGAAGCGCCTGGCGCCACCGCGGCCCAGGCCGGCGCGGGCGCGGCCACCTCCCTGCCAGCGCTGCGCGCGCACGCGGCGCAGCTCGCGCAGGCGGCCGCCGAGGTCGCGCAGGCCGAGCCCGGCGCGGCGCCGCTGCCCGTGCCCACCGCCGAGCACACGGGTGAGCTCGAGGACGCGGTCGCCAGCGCGCGCGTGCGTCGCGACGCCGCGCTCCACGTGAGCTCATGCGCCCGCGCCCAGGTGGACGCGGCCCGCGCGCAGCTGGCCGAGCTGGCGACGCTGACGGAGGAGGCGCCACGGCTGCACGGCTGGGCCGGGCTGCGCGCCGCGCTCGCCGCGGAAGGGCTGGCCGCGCAGCCGCTCTACGAGCTGCTGGAACCGAAGCCGGGCGCGAGCGACGCGGCACTGGCTGCGATCGAGGCGCTCGCGGGCGAGGCCGGGCTCGCGATGCTGCTCGCTCCTGCGCCCGACCTCGAGCGGGTGCGCGCGCTGGCGGCGACGCGGGCGCCGGCGGCGCACGTGCACATCGCGACCGCCGCGGACGCGCGCCTGCCAGCTTGGATCGACGACGCCCTGGCGCCGGGCGCGGCGGCCGCGCGTGCCGCCCTCGCCACGTGGCTCAGTCAGGCGGCCTCGCTCGGTGAGCCGCTCGCGCCGGCGGGCGCCACGCTGCGCCATCGCGGCGCCGCCTTCGAGGTGACCGACGCCCGCCCACGGCTCCTCGGGCAGATGGCCCGTGCCGCCGCGCTCCGCGCTCGCCTGGTCGCGGCGCAAGCAGCACTGGCCGCCGCCGAGCAGGAAGCGGCGCGCGCGACCGTGGCGCTCGGCGCTACCGACGTCGCGCTGGCGCGGCTCGATCGCGTGGCCGAAGCGCTGCGTGCCGCGAGCGGTGCCACGCTGGCCACTGCGCACGCGACCACGCTGGCGGCTGCGCACACCGCGGCGCGCTGCCGCGCGCTCGGCCTCCACGCGGCCGCGCGCCACGACGAGGCCGCCCAGGAAGCCGAGCGCACCGCCACGCTGCTCGCCGCCCTGCGCGCGCGCCTCGACGAGCAGGCTGTCGCGGAGCTTCGGGCTCAGCTGGCTGCGCTCGCGCGAGCGTGCGCCGCGGCGCGCGCTCGGCAGCGCGACGCCATCGAGCGCGTGGTGTCCCTGCGCAACGAGCTCCAGGCGGTCCGGCTGGCCGAGGAGGCGCAGGTGCGCGGGCTCGCCGAGCGCGCGGCCGCGCAGGCCGCGGCGGGTGGCGTGCTAAGGGCGCGGCTCTTGACGGCGGTCGATGCCGGGGACGACGCCCTGTCGGTCTACGTGCGCGAGACCCGCCAGGGCAACCGGTTCCGCTCCACCGCCGCCGTCGAAGACGCGCTGCGGGCGGCCGAACGCGACGAGCATGGCTCGGCGACCGAGCTCGCCGGCGACGGCAGCCGGGGCGTGCGCAACGCGGCGTACGCCCCGCGCTTCGGGTTCGCCTACGATCGGGCGGCGAACCAGGTGCTCGGCCGGCAAGATCAGCCGGCCAGGACTGTCCTCGCCGGCATCGATCGTGACCTCGCCGAGCAGCGCGAGGTCATCAACTCGCGGACCCGCGAGCTCATGGACACGCTCGTCATGGGCTCGCTCGCTCGCCATCTCCAGGAGCAGATCGAGCGGCTCGCGCGCATGGTCCGCGAGATGAACCAGTTGCTCGCGGGCATCCCGTTCGGTGCCGGCACCTACGAGTTCCAGGTCACGGCGCGCGCCGACCGCCGGGAGGCCGTCGAGCTGGTGCGCCAGGTCTCGCTCGTCGACGAGGAGAGTCGGCGCCGGTTTCGCACCTGGATCGACGAGCGGCTGCCCGACCTGCGCGCGGGCGAGGCCGAGGTCCCCGAGATCCTCGACTACCGCCGCTGGTTCGACTACCGGCTGTTCGTGCGCAGCGCGGGCCAGGACGGCGTCGAGCTCACCGCGGAGCGCCGCCGGGTCGGCTCGGGCGGCGAGCAGGGCGTGCCGAACTACTTGCTCGTGCTCGCGCTCGGCAAGCTGATGTTCGACAACGCTGACGCACGCATCCGCCCGCTGATGTTCGACGAGGCCTTCTACGGCATCGACGCGGGCCGCCGCGATCAGCTGCTGCGCTTCGCGACCGAGCTCGGGATCCAGCTCCTGGTCGCCTCGCCCGATCAGGACGGCGTCACGCCCGCGGTGCGCCACGCGACCACGCTCTTCGTGGTGAAGGACGCGCACGGGGACGTCCACCTCGCGCCCTACCACTTCTGGAACCATGCCGGCGCGGCGCAACGTGGGCTCTTCGGTGATTCGGATCCGGCGGCGGCCCCCGCGCCGGAGGACGCCGAGTGCCGCATCGCACCAACGCCGGTACCGGTGCCGGTGCCCGGCGACGTAGGCGAGAACTCGGCCGCGACCTAGGCCGGCCGGCGGGCGATGGCGGCAAGCGAGACGCCGACGGGCAGGTTCAAGCGCGCGAGCAGGGGTGATTCGAGCGCGAAGATGGCGCCCAGGACGCGGTTGGCG
>JBKJOI010000824.1:0-12599 GCA_046595695.1 Haliangiales bacterium
GCTGCTCGCCCTGGTCGACGAGCTGGCGCAGCGCGCCGAAGCGCGGTAACCGCGCGGCTAGAACGGCCGACCGGTGAGCGACCTCGCCGGGCGTGCGTGGCCTGTGTAAGGAGGCGCGTGTACCCTGGTGCCTCGATGCCTCCGGCCCTGGAGCAACCGCACGGGCGGGCGCAGATCGTTCACGGCGAATCGGCGGGTAGCCGCTGGGAGGTCGCGACGCGCGCGCCGGCGCCCGCGCTGCGCGCGTACGTGCGGGATTTCATGGGCTACAGCGAGGACACCGGCGGGCTACTCCGGCGCACCGAGCTGCCCGGGCCGCAGGTGGTCGTCATCTTCGAGTTCGGCCCGCCCATCCGCATCTACGACGGCGGCGAGACGCCGCGCGCCGCGCGCTACCCAGGCGGCTTCGTCGCCGGCCTGTCGGATCGGGAGCGATCCAGGAAGACGAGCGAGGCAGACGCGCACACGCGTGCGTCCCCGCCCACCTCCCGCTGGCACGCGCGCACCGGAAAGGCCGTGAATCCGTGTGTCCCCGGGCCGCTTCGCAAAATGACAGACGTGGGCCCACCGGCGGCGCGGCCGACGAGGCGCGCGGGCACCTGGCGCGCCTGCGCGCCGAGCTGGAGGCCGAGCGGGTGCGCAACGCCCCGCCACCTCCGGCGCCCGCACCTCGCCCGGTGACGGCCGCCACGCACGCTCGCCTCGATCTCGTCGAGACGCCGCGCGACCACCGCGCCGGTCGCGACTCACGCAAGCACGAGAAGTGGATCGGCTTCGCCGCGGTCGTGACCGGCGCAGCGCTCGTCGGCACGGGGGCCTACTTCGGCTGGCGCGCGCGCGCGGAGGGAGATCGACGAGCTCGGCACCCAGACCGGCCACTGGTCGCCCGCGCTCGAGGCGCGCCAGGAGGCCGCCCAGCTCGACCTGCGCCGCATGTGGTACTTGGTCGGCGGCGGCAGCGTCCTCGTGCTCGGCGGCGCCGCGCTCTGGTGGTGGGCGAGCCGGCCGCTCGCGGTGGAGGCCGTGCCCGAGGTGTCGCCCGATCGCGCCGGTGTGGTCGTCCGCGGCACGTTCTGAGCGACGCGGATCACGCCCGCGTCACATGCACACGCCCCACTCGGTCCCGTCGAGCACGCCCGTGCCCAGCGCGATGCATTCGTCCTGCCCCGGGCAGGCGCTTCCGCCGGGCGCGCCGAGGTTGCAGTACTTGCGGCAGCGGAGCGGCGCGCCCACGCACGCGAAGCCGATCTTGCAGCTGTCGTTGCTGGTGCAGGCGGCGCCGCCGCCTCCGGGGCCGGCAGGCCGGCAGTCGGTGTGCCAGCGCGAGGCCTCGGCGTTCGGCGCCGCCTGGCAAGCCGAGCCCTCCGGACAGCCCGCCGCCGTCGGCGGATTGCACGCCGTGGTGCACACCTTGGTCGTGCTGGCGCTCGCGAGCAGATCGCACAGGCCGCCACCGGCGCAGTCGCCGTCGGCGTCGCAGAACTCGTGGCACGAGCCGGGTGGCGAGCCCGCGCCGTTCATACAACTGTAGCCGCGCGCGCACTCCGTCGGGCTCGAGCACACCGCGGCCTGCATGCCGGCGGCGGTCACGTCACGGCAGAACGCGCTGCCGGCGGTGAGATCGCAGGCGTCCTCGGCGGTGCAGCAGCTCTGCGAGAGCGGATCGCAGGTGCAGCTCGCGTCGGGCTGCGGCGCGGCGTCGGGGGCCTCGGGATGGGCGTCGGCGACGAACGCATCGATCGCGTCCTCGCCCGAGGCGTCGGCCGTATCCTCGCCGGCGTCGGTCGGGCCCTGCGGACAGGCGGGAGCCAGCTCGTCGGTGCGGCAACGTCCGGCCGCGCACACGAGGCCGTCGGGACACGAAGCCTCGGCGGCCGCGGAGCAGGTGAGCTGGCAGTCCTCGAACCCGGGCCGGTAGCAGCCTGCTGCGGAGGCGCACGCGACGCCTACCAGGACCACGGCCACGACCACAGCTGACCATCGCCTTGACCATGGTGTCGTCACCACGACTTCATCCAACTGCCCGCAAGCAATTGCAAGATCCAATCTGGCTCGTGTGTTTGATCCATATCGGACAGAAAATGCCATCGCATAATTACGACCCTTTCGCCGACGCCACGAGCGCGCTATCAATGGCCATCATGGAAGAGGTCCTGGGCAACTACCGTCTCCTCGGCCCCCTCGGGGCCGGCGGGATGGGCCAGGTCTTCCTCGCGGAGCACCTGCTCCTCGGTCGTCGCGCCGCCGTGAAGGTCCTGCATCCGGAGCTCTCGTGCACCGGCGAGGCGCTCGCGCGCTTCTTCAACGAGGCTCGTGCCAGCGCGGCGCTGCACCACCCCGGTCTGATCGATGTCTACGACTACGGCCGCGACGACGCTGGGCGCGCGTACATCGTGATGGAGCTGCTCGAGGGCCTGAGCCTGCGCGGGCTCCTGGAGCGCGAGAGCAAGCTCGCGCCCCGGCTCGCACTCGGCGTCGCCCAGCAGATCGCCGAGGCCATGGCGGTCGCGCACGCGCACGGCATCGTGCATCGCGATCTCAAGCCGGAGAACCTCTTCCTCGTGCCCGACGCGCAGATCCCGCTCGGCTGGCGCGTGAAGGTGCTCGACTTCGGCATCGCCAAGCTCTTCGGCGACGCGCTGACCAAGCCGGTCGCGACGCGCACCGGGAACATCCTGGGCACGCCGACGTACATGGCGCCCGAGCAGTGCCACGGCGCCAGCCATGTCGACGCGCGCGCTGATGTCTACTCGCTCGGCTGCATCCTGTTCGAGATGCTCGGTGGCCAGCCGCCCTTCCCCGGCGAAGGCGTGGGCGAGGTGATCGGCGCGCACCTGCACCAGGAGCCGCCAGCGATCACGAGCCTGGCGCCCGAGCTCCCCGACGAATTCGACGCGGCGCTCGCGGAGCTGCTCGCCAAGTCGCCCGACGCGCGCACCCCCAGCATGGCCGACGTCGTGCGCTTGCTGGCGTGGCTGCCGCTGCCCGAGAGCGACGACCCGCCCGAGGTGATCGCGCTGGCGTGGTCGGACACGCTGGCGACCGGCTCGACGGCCTCGGGCGTCGCGCCGCTGGTGCGCGCGTCCACGCCCGCGCGCAGCACGCCAAAGCGATCCGCGCCGCGCCCCGGGCGCACCCCACGCGGCTCGACCCCGCCGCCGCGCAGCCCCACGGCGCGCGCGCGCGATGCGCAGACGCCGCCGCGTGACGCGACGCCGGTGCCCGGGACGGGCCGCGCCACCGCCGCCTCGACCGACTCGACGCACGCCACGACCGTGACCCCGCCGCCGGGCGCCGCGCCGCTTCCCTTCGCGGCTCAGCTCACCACGCTCGGTAGCGCCACCGCCGCGATCAGGCCGCGCGCGCGCAGCCGGCGCTTCCGCTGGCGCGAGGCGATCGCGATCGCGATCACCGCGTTCGGCCTGGCCGCGGCGATGGCGTGGCCGTGGCACGCGTCGTCGGGTCCCGACGCCGCCGGCGCCGCCAGCGCGATCACCGACGCAGCCACCGTCATGGTCACGCGGCCCCGGCCCGAGCCCGCCGCGGTACGCCCGGGCACACCCACCCCCACCGCCAAGCCGGCCGCGCCCACGAGCGTGCAGCTGCTCGTCGAGTCGCAGCCCTCGGGCGCGCTCGTGACGCGCGAGCGCGACGGCGTCGTGCTCGGGCGCACGCCGCTCGAGTTGCATCTGGACCGCGTGCCCACCGGTCGGCTCGCCGTGACGCTCGAGAAGTCGGGGTTCCGCACCAGCCTCGCCGAGCTGCCGCTCGATCGCGACGCGCGCGTGGAGCTCGAGCTGGTGCCGCGCGGCCGCAGCAGCGGATCCCGCAAGCCGTCCGCCGCCGGCAAGCCCCCTGCCCCGTCCAGGCCCGCCCCGATCAAGGACGGCACGCTGGACCCCTACGGAGACTGACGTGCCAGGTCGTCCGCTCGCCACCGCGCTCTCGCTCTCGCTCGCCGCCACGCTCGCCGGCCCGATGCCGTCGCTCGCGTTCGCCGACAAGCCAACCGCCGCGGTCACCGCGAGCGCCAAGGCGCACTTCAAGCAGGGCCGCGCGCACCAGCAGGCCGGCAGCTTCGACGCCGCGATCGGCGAGTACCTCGAGGCCTACGGGCTCGCGCCCCGGCCGGAGCTGCTGTTCAACATCGCGCAGTGCCACCGGCTCGCCGGCCATGCGGAGCCGGCCATCGAGTTCTACCGCCGCTACCTGGCCGACGCGCCCGAGGGGGCAGCCGCCGACGAGTCGCGCACGCACGTCGCCAGCCTGCAGCAACAGCTCGACGCCGAGCGGACCGAGCGCGCGCCGCCCGCGGCACCGTCGTCGTCGGCACCGGCTCCCGGGTCGGTCCCCGCGCCCGCGCCGCCCGATCGCGACCTCGATCTGACCGCTCGACCCGGCGCCGCGCCGGGCCGCAAGTCCGGCTGGCTCGGCGCGGTCGGCGTCGCGAGCGTCGTCACCGGCGCCGCGCTCATCGGCACCGGCGCTTACCTGGGTTCGCGGGCCGCCGACGAGGCCGACGCGCTCGCCACGAGCAGCGAGTGGAACCCCGCGCTCGACGCCCGCGAGGAGGCCGCGCAGCTCGACGCGCGGCGCATGTGGTACCTCGTCGGCGGTGGCAGCGTGCTGCTGCTCGGCGGCGGCGCGCTCTGGTGGTGGAGCGACCGCCCGGCCGCCGCGTTCGCCGCGCCCGACGTATCCTCCGATCGCGCCGGCATCGTCGTCCGCGGCGCGTTCTAGGCGCGCGCGCCTACCGCGGCGCGCGTACCACCACGATGAACTGCGCCTCGCTCACGCCCTTCAGCACGACCTGCGAGCGCTCGAGCGACAGCTCGCGCGCGCGCACCACGGCGGTCACGCCGGGATGCTCCATCAGGCTGTCGAGCAGCACGATCTCGCCGCCGTGAGCGCGCGCCTGCAGGCGTGACGCCAGGTTCACGGTGCTGCCGAAGAAGTCGAGCCGATCGTTCGCACGCACCGCTAGGCAGGGCCCGGCGTGCACGCCGGCCTTGAGCTCGAGGCCGTGCATGCCGTGGGTCGCGTGAGTCTCCTGGATCATCTCGAGCGCGGCGGCCAGCGCGCTCGGGGCCGCCGCGAAGGTGGCCATGACCGCGTCGCCCATGGTCTTGATCACCGCGCCGCGGTGCGCGCGCACCACCTGGGCCACGCGCCGGAAGTGCGCCTCGACCAGCGCGAAGGCGCGCGCGTCGCCGATCCGCTCGTAGAGCGCGGTCGTGTCGGTGAGATCGGTGAACAGCACGGCCAGTGAGCCGATGGTCAGGTCGACGCCGGTCGCGGGCGCGTCGGTGGCGAACAGGTCGTGGAACTCGGGCATGGTCATGACGTCGACGCCCAGCACCGCGAAGGTGTCCAGCTCGGCGCGCTCGACGCTCACCATGACCTCGCGATCGGTGCGGTTCTCGACCAACAGATCGCTGCCCGCGGGCTCGGCGCGCAGCCCCGCCGCGTCGACGATCACGTGCACCCCGCCCTCGCCCTGATCGACGGCCACGGCGACGACCGCGCTGGGTCGCTCGCTGCGCACGAGCACCGACACGGGCAGCGTCGTGGTCGCCTGCCGGCGCGCCGCGCCCGGCACCTCGAAGCGCGCGAACACGTGCGGGCGCCACCACGGCGAGCCGCCGCAGTAGGGCCGCGGATCCACGGCGCGGATCGACGGATTGACATGGAAGACCGCCTCGACGTTGCGCGCGAAGTCGACATCGAAGCCGATCGCGCACATGTCACAGTGCGCCCGCGGGGCTGCTGCGCTCAGCGACTCGACCGCCGCGACCCCGACGCGGCAGCTCGGGCACGCCGGCTCCCAGCGCAGGTCGACGAGCCCGGCGCGCGCGGCGTACAGGAACGCGCCCAGGACCTCGCGCGGCTCGAGTTGCCAGGCGCGGGCGAGCTCGAAGGGCCGGATCTGGCGCAGCTCGTCGTCGGCGCGCGTGCGCAGGTGGGCGAGCAAGCGCGCGCGCAGGCCGGCCTCGACCAGCGTGGCGGCGAAGCGCGCTGCGCAGAAGGTCCACTGATCTTCGTGGATCGGCGACGACTTGCCGGCGACCACGCTGCCCACCGCCTCCAGCTCGGCGAGCACGCGGCGCACCCGCAGCGTGGCCGCGAGCGGCTCGTCGGCGGGATCGAAGTGCGCGCGCGCCAGCAGCACTGCCACGCCCTCGATGTACTGCTCGAGCGCGACGCGCGTGGTCGCCTCGAGCAGGCCGCCTCCGCCCGGCATCGGGTCGCGCGGCTCCAGCCAGGCGCGCATGCGCAGCTGCGTGCCGCCGTCGGCCTCATCGCCTTCGGCCGGCGCGACGTCGACGCGGAAGCCGGCCCGGCGCAGCATCCCGGTCAGGTACTGCCGCTCGGCGGTGAAGAAGCGGCCCTCTACCCACTCGCCGCGCTCGGTCCAGGTCGAGTCGGCACCGACGGAGCGGCCGCTACCGATGCGCTGGCGGTCGACGCCCTCGCCTTCTACGCGGTAGCTCACGCGCCCGGCGCCGAGCACCCGGTCGACGCGGTTGGAGTCGGCCAGCAGCGCCCACAGGATCGCTGGCGGTGCCGCGACGCGACGCTCCAGGCCGGCCGCGATCTCCGGTTCTTTCATGTGCGACCGCCATCATACCAGCCCCGCTCGTGCCGCTGGAAACCGGCTACTGTGCGCGCTTCCAAGGAGCTCCCATGAAAAGCCTGCGTCGCCTCGCGAACCTCGCCGCCCTGCTCGCTCTCTCGCCGCAAAGCGGCTTCGCGGCGCTCGCCTCCGTCGGCTTCGCGGCGCTTGCCGGCGGCTGCGGCGAGGACGACGACGACGACGCACCGGGCCTGGACGCCTCGACGGCCGGCCCCGACGCCGCGTCCACCGACGCGCCGCCCGGCGGCGAGGACCTCGAGATGCAGGCCGATGACTTCGGCTGCATCCTGGAATGGGACAAGGTGAACCGCTACCGGATCACCAACAAGCTCGGCCACACCGCCGAGGCGATCGCGGTGGCGCAGGCGGCCAATGGCGGCACCTACCCGGTCGGCACGGTGATCCAGCTGGTGCCCTTCGAGGCGATGGTCAAGCGCCGCGTGGGCTGGAGCGAGCTGACCAACGACTGGGAGTTCTTCGCGCTCGGCGTGACGTCCTCGGGCACGACCATCAGCGCGCGCGGCACCACCTTGGTGGTCAACCAGTTCAACGGCAACTGCTTCAATTGCCACAACCAGGCGGAGGCGAAGTGGGACCTGGTCTGCGAGACCACCCACGGCTGCGAGCCGCTGCCGTTCAATGCCGACCAGATCGAGGCGATCCAGCAGGGCGACGCGCGCTGCCCCTAACCTGAATGGCCCGCCGCGACGCACCGCGGCACGAAGCGAGGGTCGTCGAGCGGAAGCGTCAGCCCTCGGCGCCCACGCGGCGCGCGTCGGGGGGCGAAGGCCGGTACGGAGGCCGCAGCCCCACCCGTAGAATGGCATTCATGAGCAATATCAAGGCGAAGATGTGGCACAGGCTCTGCTATTGATGAAGCGGTGCAAGAGATCCTGGCCTACTCGACCTTCTTCACCACGGTAGGCCTGGTGATCTCGCGGCCGCGCGTGGGCGCGACGTTCCGCTTCGGTCCGGGCACCGCTGGTCTGCTCGGCATCCTGGTGATGCTCGCCTTCGGGATCCTGCGCGTCGCCGACGTGGGCGTGGCGGTCGCGACGCTGTGGCGCCCGATCCTCGGCATCGCGGCCATCATGGTCACGACCACGGTCGCTGAACGGCTGGGCGTGCTCGCCTGGCTCACCTCGGTGATCGAGGCGCGCGCGCACGGATCGGTGCGACGGCTGTTCTTGCTGGTGTTCGTGCTGGCGGCGCTCACCGCAGCGGTGATGAACAACGACGCCGCGGTGCTCATCCTCACGCCCATGGTGATCGCGCTGGTGCGGCGTGCGTTCCCCGCGCAGCCGGGGCTGGTACTGCCCTTCGCGTTCGCGGTGTTCATGGCCGCGGGCGTCGCGCCGCTGGTGGTTTCGAACCCGATGAACATGGTGATGGCGAGCCGTATGGGCATCGGCTTCAACACCTACGCGCTCTACATGCTGCCGGTGTCCCTCGCCGGGTGGATCGTGACGTTCCTCGCGCTGAGGTGGCTGTTCCGGCGCGAGCTGGCGGTCGACGTGCGCGGCCGGAGCGCGACGCGGCGGCCGCTCGAGGCCGCGCAGCGCCACGTGCTGCTGCTGCTGGTGGGCTCGCTCGCCGCCTATCCGCTCATCGCCTACGCGGGCGGCCCGGTGTGGATCGTCGCCGTGGCCGTCGCGCTGGTGGCGCTGGTCCTGGCCGCGCGGCACGGCCAGCGCGGGCCCGCCGGCGGGCGTGTACCCGTGGGCAGCGTGAAGCTCGTCCGCGAGGCGGTGGCGTGGGACATCCTGGTCTTCCTGTGCGCGGCGTTCTTGATCGCGCTCGGCCTGCGCAACGTCGGGCTGGTCGAGCGGCTCGCGTCCGCCTACCAGGACGCCGGCGCGGCCACCGTCGGCGCGATCTCGGCGCTGGGCTCGGCGCTCTTGAACAACCACCCCATGTCGCACCTCAACATGCTGGCGATCGGGGACGGGCCCGACGCCTTCCGCTCGACCCTGGCGGCGCTCGTGGGTGGCGATCTGGGGCCGCGGCTCTTCCCGCTCGGATCGCTCGCGGGGCTGCTGTGGCTCGAGTCGCTGCGGCGGCAAGGGCTCGAGCTGTCGGTGGCCCGGTTCGTCTTCGTCGGCGTGGTGGCGACGGTGCCGGCGTTGCTCGTATCGCTGGCGATCGTCGCCCTCTACTAGCAGTACGCGACGATCGCGGTGATGTTGTCCTTGCCGCCGGCCTGCTTGGCCGCATTCACCAGCGTCTCGCAGCAGAAGCGGGCGCCGCCACCGACCGCGATCTGCGCGGCGATCGATTCGTCGCTCAGGTGGCCGGTCAGGCCATCGGTGCACAGGAGGACCGCGTCGCCGTGCTGCAGGTTCACGCGGTGGACCTCGACCATGAGGCGATCGTCGGAGCCGCCGATGGCGTTCGAGAGCACGTGCTTGAACGGGCCGTCCTCGGCGCCGAGCTGCGCCGCGACGGTGTGGTCGCGTGTGATCCGGCGCAGCTGGCCGCCGCGGAAGAGGTAGCACCGGCTGTCGCCGACGTGGGCGACATACAGCCGCGGCCAGATCACGACCGCGGTGGTGAGGGTCGTCGCCATCTTGAGCTCGACCAGGCCGCGCTGCTCGGCGACCGCGTGGACCTGCGTCTCGCAGCGGGCCAGCGCCTTGCGGAACGCGTCGCTCACCTGCGCGTCGCGCGCCTCTTCGCCGTCCTCGCCGGGCTCGTAGACCCACGGCACGCTGTGCAGGAAGGCATCGCCCAGCGCGTTCACCGCCACGGCGCTGGCGAGATCTCCGGCGCCGTGACCTCCGACGCCGTCGGCGACGACGAACAGCTTGCCCTGCTCGCCGGGCAGCACGCGCCGATCCTCGGGCACGGCGAGCGAGCTCTGCCGGATCACCATCGTGCGGTTGAGGTCGGCGATGAAGAACTGGTCCTCGTTGCGCTCCCGCACGCGGCCGATATCGGTCGCACCGTGGACGTCGATGGAGCGCCCGACCGGCTCGAGGCGGGAGGCTGCACTGGGGTTCGTGAGCGGTAGCGCATCCTCGGACGACGACGTGGCGCGCGGAACATCGACCAAGCTGGAATTCAACAGCATCGCATACCTCCGCCGCGGAGGTGAGCAACCGGCGTGCCGTCGTCGATCCATGGCCCACGTGGGTCTCAGACCCGTCTTGGCGCCCGTCGACTGCGGCGCGGCGTGCGCTGCCGCCACACCGTGGCAAGAGAGCCCGATTTCCGGGCTCCAGATCGGCTCAGCTGAGCCCGGCCACCAGCTCGTGCATGGCGTTCAGGTGGTACGTGAGCAGCGCCGCGTAGGCGAGCGCACTGCCCACGATCGCGACGCGCGCGAGCCGGCGCCAGCGCAACCGCCACAGCAGCAGCAAGCCGAGCGAGACGAGCGAGAGCTTGATCACCATGAAGCGCACAGGGCTGTCGGCAAGGGCGTGCTCCATGAGCGGGTTGGCCTCGACGGCCAGCCCCGACAGCGTCCAGAACAGGGTGAACGCCGCGTCGAGCAGGTTGATGATCAGGATCGTCGCGGCGGCCAGACGGAGCACGAGAGAGGCACGAGTCCAGGGATACGGCGGCGCCATGAGGTGTAACTTTGCACACCTCGTTCCAGGCGCAAATCGCGAGCAACTACCTGAAATCACGTGTCAGCCATGGTCGGAGGTGGGGTCACGGGGCCGTTTTCGAGGCCACAGGCCGCGACCCGGCCGGGACCGGACCGGATCGTAGGCGTTGCGCGCCGCCGCCCGCTCGATGCCGGGCGTGCGCACCTGCGAGTGGAACGGCAGCATGCCGAGGTCGAGGACCACGGCTGCGCGGCCACGGCGCCGCCTGCACGGGCGCGCCGACTCCGAGCTCGCGTTCGGCCTCGCCCTCGGGCTGATCGCTCGCGGCCATCGCGATCATCTGGCCACGCGCGATCTCTTCAGTATTTCATCCACTCCAGGCAGCAGTACTGGCCACCGGTGCTGTTGTTGCCTGCGCCCGTGGCGCCGTCGAAGTTGTTGCAGTCATTGATGTTGGTGATGAGCGCCCCGTCGTCGTCGGTACGATCGGCGAGCCAGGCGCCCACGGCGATGGTGCCCAGGTTGCCCGACTGGCAGGCGCGCCGGATCTGCTGGTGCGTGCACATCGCGCCGCCGCTCTGGTTGGCGTAGCAGCGCGCCGCGCCGGCGTTCCAGGTGCCGTTCACGGTGTCGCGGACGATGCACAGCGTCGAGCGTGTCAGCTGCACCGCGGAGTAGCCGGGCGGGCAGGAGGCGACGCTCGTGGGGCCAGCCGAGCCGGTGGCGCCGACCGGGCCGACCGGGCCGACCGGGCCGACCGGGCCGACCGGGCCGACCGGGCCGTTCTCGCCCACGTCACCGTTGAAACCAGGCGATCCCTGATCTCCCTTGGCTCCCTGGGGACCGACCGGGCCGACGTCACCCTGCGGACCGATCGGACCCAACAGGCCTTGCTCGCCTTGCTCGCCTTGCTCGCCTTGCTCGCCTTGCGGACCGATCGGACCCACCGGACCGAGCAGCCCTGGGTCACCCGCCGGACCGATCGGACCGAGCGCGCCCGGATCGCCCGGCGGACCGACCGGACCGACTGGACCGACTGGACCGACTGGACCGACCGGACCGAGCAGCCCTTGCTCACCCTGCGGACCGACCGGACCGACTGGACCGACCGGACCGAGCGCGCCCGGATCGCCCGGCGGGCCCTGCAGACCCACGAGGCCGGCGGGATCGCCGACCCACTGCCCCTGCGCATTGATCACGAGCTGGCCGCCGATCGTGATCGACGTGGGATGTACGTCGCCGGTGACGTCGAGCGCGACCAGCGCGTAGGGCACGCTGAGCACCTCCTGGCGCGGCGCCATCTCGCTGTCGGCGCCGACCGTCATGCCCAGGTACTTGGGCGTGCCGTCGAACAGCCCGACCGGGATGGCCATGGTGCGGCCCAGCGCCTCGACGAAGAAGCCGTCATCGGGCAGCACGTCGTGGGTCTCGGTCCACAGCGCGGTTCCACCGGTGGGCGCGTCGTAGAAGCTGAACACGATCGACACCTGCGTCACCACCGGCGCACCGCCGGCGTCGAACAGGCGTCCCGACTGGTTGAGCAGGAGCGGCGCCGCCGCCGCATGGGCCGGCGCCGCGGTCGCGAGCACACCCAGGACGATCAGGCACGCGAGCACGAGCTGGTTCCGTATCGACGATTTCTTCACCGCGGTCTCCTCATTCAATGCGTGGTTCCGACCACGCCGGTCCTGACGCTGTGGCCCGGGGACGCCGCCTGGCCCCCCGAGGACAGCGTGCCGACGAATCGGTAGCTCTCGCTCCCCGACGCCGCGCCCGCGGGCACCAGCCCCGCGCCCGGATGCCCCGTCGTCGGCGCCGCGTCCGCAGCCGCGCCGTCGGGCGCGAGCGTCGCGTCGGGCACGCCGGCATCGGCCGGGGCCACCTCGGCGTCCGGCTGGGACCCGCCCGAACCGCCGCCGCACGCGGCCAGCGAGGGGAGCGCGATCAGCAGCACGAACGGGGCGACTCTCGACAGACGGCTCATGGGCGCGCGCAACGTGGCTCACCGGCGAGCAACCCGTCAATCGGGTGATCGCCCGACAACGCGCCGGTGCGTGCGAACCGTTCGTGATCCTCGCAAGGCGTCCGTGCTGCACTCAGCGCCGGACCAGCACCTCGTCGATGGTCTTGCGGTGCAGATCCGGTACCTGCGCCGTGGCGCTCGGATAGCCGACCGGGATCAGCACGAAGGCGCGCTCGTTGTCGGGGCGGCCGAGCAGCGTGCGCAGGAAGCTCATGGGGCTGGGCGTGTGGGTCAGCGTCGCGAGCCCTGCGTGGTGCAGCGCCGCGAGCAGGAAGCCGACCGCGATGCCCACTGACTCGTCGACGTAGTAGTGCTTGAAGCGCTCGGGCGCGCCGTCTGCGCCCGGCCGCAGCCCGTAGACCTGCTCGAACACCACGATCACGTGCGGCGC
>JBKJOI010000708.1:0-4200 GCA_046595695.1 Haliangiales bacterium
ACCTGGCTCCTCGCCCGCGGCTGGCGCCGCCGCGGCCCCATCGACCCCCGCGAGCGCCCGGCGACCTGAAGGCCTACCCCGCCCCCCTCCAAGCCCGCGCGGCCGAGAGGACAGGCGCCCTCGGCCTGCCCGGGGTGACCTCGACGCGGCACGAGCCTCCTACGTCGAGTCTCTGCCCCACGCGCCCGGAAACCCCGGCGCGCTGCACGAGCTCGAATTCATCGAGACCAAGCTGCGCGAGCGCGCGGACCCCTGATCCCGAGCCTCAGGGCACCAGCTTGTACCCGAACCCGTACACCGTGACGATGTGGCGCGGGTTCTTGTGGTCGAGCTCGAGCTTGCGGCGCAGCTTCACGATGAAGTTGTCGACCGTGCGGTTCGAGGGGTAGTTCTGGATGCCCCAGATCTTGTCGAGGATCTCGTCGCGCGAGACCGGCTGCTCGGCGCGCTCGCTCAGGAACTTGAGCAGCTCGACCTCGTAGAACGTGAGCGCGACCGACTTGCGGCCGCGCGTGAGCGTGTGCTTCTTGAGGTCGATCTCGGCGGTGCCGATCTTGAGCGCCTCATCGGGGCCGACGGTGCGGTTCAGGCGGCGGAAGATCGCCTTCACGCGCGCGCACAGCTCGCCGACCGAGAACGGCTTGGTCATGTAGTCGTCGGCGCCCGACTCGAGGCCGCGAATCTTGTCGGCCTCCTGCGAGCGCGCGGTCAGCATGATGATCGGCACCACGCTCGAGAAGTCACGGATCCGCTCGCACACCTGGTAGCCGTTGGCGTCGGGCAGCATGAGGTCGAGGATCACGCAGTCGGGCGCGCGCTCGCGCGCGAGCCTGACGCCCTCCTCGCCCGTCGACGCGCCCTCGACGTCGAAGCCCTCGAAGGCGAGCGCGTCCTTGAGCCCGCGAATGATGTCGGGCTCGTCCTCGATCACGAGGATCTTGCGTTTCTCTTCGCTCAACTCGTCACCTGGGCCGCGGCGCCGGGGCGCCCGGGCTCACCTTCGTGAGGTTCGTGCACGTCTTCGTTGGGGTGCAGGCCCTCGCCTTCGGAGTGCAGGCCTTCGCGTTCGCCTTCGCCTGGGTCCGGCTTGGCCACCGGCATCCACACCGTGAAGGTGCTGCCACGCCCCGGGCTCGAGTCCACGGTCACGTCTCCGCCGTGGGCCTGCGCGATGTGCCTGACCAGGGATAGGCCGATCCCCGAGCCGCGCACCGGCCGGCCGCGCACATCGCGCCCGCGGTAGAAGCGATCGAAGATGCGATTCTGCTCGTCGCCGGGGATGCCCGGGCCACGGTCCTGCACAGCCAGGCGCACGCGCCCTCCGGAGTGCTTCACCGTCACCGCGATCTCCTTGCCATCCGCGGCGTACTTTAGCGCATTGTCGACCAGGTTCATCACCACCAGCGTCATCGCGCTCTCGTCGATGCGAACGGGCGGCAGATCGTCGGCGATCGAGAGCGAGAGCGTCATCTGCTCGCGCTCGAGCCGGTAGCGGTAGACGTCGAGGGCCCGCGACAGCACCTCGCCCAGGTCGCCGATCTCGAAGGAGTACGCCGCCTTCCCGCGCTCGATGCGCGCGAAGTCGAGCACGTTGTCGATCAGCCGCGACAGCCGCTCGCTCTCGCGCGTGATGATCTGCGCGTATTCCTTGGCGGTGTCGGGGCCCTTCGTGCGGCCGGTCGCGAGCATCTCGCCGAACATGCGGATGAGCGAGAGCGGCGTCTTGAGCTCGTGCGACACGTTCGCGATGAAGTCGCTCTTCAGGCGGTTGGCCTGGCGCTCCGCGCGCACCGACGCGGTCAGCACGCCGAGGCCGACGAAGATCGTCAGCGCCGAGACCGCGATGAGCGTGAAGTCGAACGGCCGGCGCGTCGCCTGCTCCGCGAGCACGGCCGGGATCTCGCGCGGCGCCATGCGCAGCGTCCAGGCCCGTAGCGTGGTCGGGAACCGGATCGCCACGGTGTACTTGTCGTCGACTCCGGAGAACGGGTAGCCGAACACGACGTTGCCGTGCTCGTCCACGATCTGGTAGACGCGGCTGACGTTGACGCCCTCGAAGTAGGTCGGGAACGCCTCGCTCACCAGGTAGGCGAGGTCGGTCTCGACCACGACGTAGTGGTTGCGGCCCTGCACCAGCCGGCGCGTGGCCGAGAGCAAGTAGTAGCGGCCATCGAACTCCTGGTGCAGGTGCCGGTGCTCGTTGATCTGCATGGTGCCGAGCAGCAGGGCCGGCACCATGTCGCGCTCGAAGCGGCGTCGGAAGGCCTCGTACTCCTTGGCGGGTTTGTTCGAGTACTGGCCATCCGGAACAATCCGGAACGCGTCGTCGAGGATGATCACACTCTCGATCGTGGGCGATACGCGGACCAGCTCGCGCAGGCGGTTCGGATCACGTAAGTTCCCGAGATCAATCGAGTTGAACAGCGCCTGATCCGAATCGACCAGGGTCTCCTCGATGCGCGAGATCTCGATCTCGGCGAGCGCCTCGTTGGCGGCGATGAGGTTCTGCTCGCCGGCCGACGCGAGCTGCTCGGTGTAGCGGTAGCCGTAGTAGGCGAGCGCCGCGGCGGCCACCACGATCAGCGGAATCATGAGATAAAGCGAGCCCAACGTCTGACGAACGCGGGCTAGCACACGCAGCATGGAGGGATGGTACCCGAAACGACAGAAGTTGCAGGTTTCGCGGGTTTATGTTAGACGATTCGCACGGCGAGCGGCTTTTGTGAGGCCGCTATCCAATTAATGGCTTGGCGCCATCCTGACTGACGGCGCGCGCACGGTTGGCTCCCTGAGTATTCAAATAGTTGGAGCTACTCCGGACCCCAGAGGGCTGCCCATGGACTTCATTTTCGACGACGAAGCAGAAGATGTCGGCTCCGACATCGAGGCGTATTGCCCCAAGTGCAAGTCCGATACGGCTCACACCGTAATCACCAAGTACGAAGAGGAAGTCCGCCGCGTTCAGTGCAGCGTCTGCGGCGACGTCCACACCTTCCGTAAGCCTCGCGGCGACATGGAAGACGACAGCCCGGACCAGCCGGCAGCCGCCAAGAAGCGGCTCGCCGCCAAGAAGCCGAGCTGGCAAGAGGCCAAGGACCGCGCCGGCAACAAGGGCCTGGCCACGGCACGCCCGTACTCGATCCGCGACACCTACGACGAGGGCGACGTCGTGACCCACCCGAAGTTCGGGGTCGGCTTCGTCACCGAGATCACCGAGAACAAGGTCGAGGTCACGTTCGAGGACGAGCGCCGCGTGCTCATCCACAACCGTCCCGACCTGGCGGCGCAGATGCCTGCCATCGCGCAGATCCCGGCGCCGCGCGCCGAGAAGAAAAAGAAGGGCAAGGGCAGCAAGGGCAAGAACAAGCTCGCAGCGGTCGAGCTGCCGCCGCCCCCACCCGCACCGCCCGTGGTCGACGCGCCCGTCGGCAAGCCCGCCAAGCCCGCCAAGGGCGAGGCCGCCAAGGCCGCGCCCGCGCCTGCCAAGGCCGCGCCCGCCAAGGCCGCGCCTGCAGCCAAGCCGGCCAAGGCCGCGGCGCCCGCCAAGGCCGCGCCCGTGGCGAAGGCTGGCAAGGCCGCGGCGCCCGCCAAGCCGGCGAAGGCTACACCCGCCAAGGCGGCTGCCAAGAAGCCCGCGGCCAAGCCGGCTGCCGCCAAGAAGCCCGCCGCTCCGGCCAAGAAGCCCACCGCGGCCGCGAAGAAGCCCGCCAAGAAGGGCAAGAAGTAGCCCGTTCGCCAGGCGGCGATGGCGCCGCCCTGCTCCACCCACCGCGTTCGATCCCCTGCACCCGCGCTGCGCTGTCATGTTCCGCCGAGAGGCGCGGCGCGGCGCTACGACGTCGTCATGAGCCGACGGCGCCGCGCTACGTCGTCTTCATGAGCGGCAGCAGCACCGAGAACTCGGAGAACCGGCCTTCTTCCGAGGCGACGTCGATGCGGCCCGCGTGCAGCTCGACGAGGCCGCGCGCGATGTAGAGGCCGAGGCCCGCCGAGTCGGGGCCCACCGAGGTGTGGTGCTTGGCGGTGTGCACGTCGGAGAACGGCTCGAAGATGCGCGTGCGCAGGGCCGGCGGGATGCCGATGCCGTTGTCCCAGACGCGCAGCCGCGCCATGCGCGGCGCCACGCCTTCGCCCAGCGGCTCCTCGGGCGCGCGGTCGACGGTCAGCTTGATCTGTCCACCTTCGGGCGTGTACTTGACC
>JBKJOI010000751.1:0-9923 GCA_046595695.1 Haliangiales bacterium
GACGCCAGCAGCGTCGCGCCGATCAGGATCGCGCACGCCAGCAACGCGCCGATGACCGCCAGGTGGCCGAGGTCGAGCCGCGGTGGCGCGAGCTCGCGCCGTTGCGCGCGCAGCAGCACGGCGAGCGCCGTCAGCGAGAGGCCCAGGATGGCCGCCCGCGCGTGACGCACCTGCTCGAGCACGACGGCCAGGCTGCCGGCGAGGCCGCGCTCGATGAGCGTCTCGATGGGGCCGGCGTGGGTAGCCACGCCAGCGTAGCGCAGGCGCTGCCCGGGCGCGAAGTACAGCATCAGATAGCCGATGGTGAGGCCGAGCAGCCCGGCCAGCATCCACGCGCGCAGGCCGCGCACACCGCCGCCGCGCCGTGCCAGCACGACGACGAGCACGGCCAGCGCGACGATCGCCGCGGGCCCGGTGTGCTCGTTGCTCATGCCCGCGACCCAACCCCACGCGACCAGGGCGACGGCGAGCCCCGGACGATGCCCGCTCGCCGGCCGGGCGAGCGCCAGCCGGTAGGGCACGAAGAGCAGCAGCTGGAAGCCCAGGCCGAAGAGATAGTTGGTCGTGAACGGGCGGTAGAAATAGAGCAGGCCGGCCATCGGCGCGGTGATCCAGATGAGCGCCTGCGCGACCAGCAGGGTGCTCGCGTCGTGCCGGTTCGGACGCGGCCAGCGGCCCAGGGCCAGCGCGTGGCCGACGAACAGCAGCCCCAGCTCGATGCTGGCGGTCAGCACGATGTGCAGCGGGCGCGAGGCGTTGCCGAGCAAGAGGAAGGTCTCGCCGATGCGCGGGTTGTAGTTGACGTAGTTGTAACGGGTGTACTCGATCAAGCTGCCGATCGTGAGCTCGTGCTTCGCGAGCCAGGCGACCTGGTACCAGTCGTCGAGGAGCCGCGGCGCCCACGAGGCGATGATCGCGAAGAACGTCCAAAGCGCGGCGCACGTGCCAGCGAAGACGACGAGATCGAGCCGCGCCCTCCGCCGCGCCGCGGTCACCGCCTAGGGCGCGCCCGCGCCGAGCGCGACCGGCAGGTCCGCCCAGCCACCCGCGGGCACGACGACGCCTTTGATGTCGAGCGGTGTCGCGCCCACGACGCCGATCTCGAGGTCGTAGCTGCCCGGATCGAGGTCGGGCACCTCGAAGCGGCCGTCCCGGGTGGCCACCTGTTGCTGGATGAGGCGCGGCCAGGCGCTCGTGCTGCCGGCGGGGACGTAGCGGTAGATCATCACGCGCAGGTCGCCGGCGAACGGTTGCTCGCCACGGCGCGCCAGGCCGCGGATGCCGCCCTTGGCGCCGATCACGAGGTGGAGCTCCTCCCCGGGTACGGCCGCGGGCAGCCGTGCCACGCCGTCGTCGGTGCTGGCGACCACCTGGAAGTGCTCGCCCGGCGGCGCCGGCACATCGAACTGGCCCGCGCGGTCGGCATGCGTGGTCGCGAACGGCCAGCTGGTGCCGTGGCGGGTGACCGTGATCTTCGCGTCGGCGAGCGCCGCGCCGTCGGCGGCCACGACGCGGCCGAAGAGGTGGGCCCCGGCGGCGAGCTGGAGCACGATCTCGGGTGGCGGCGGGCTCGCCGCGAGCTCCAGGCGGAGCACCGGCGCGGCCGCGCCGGCGCTGCTGTGCGCGTCCAGGATGAGCGTGGCTGCGTCGATGCCGTCGAGCACAAAGCGGCCGTCGGCGGCCGTGGTCACGGTGCGACGGTTGCGGCCGCCGTGATCGAAGAACTGCGCGAGCGCGATGACCGTGGCGCCAGCGACGGGTGCGCCGGCGGCGTCGATCACGCGGCCGGTGACCACGAGCTGCGCGCGCATCAGGATCGTGACCGTCGACTCGGTATCGGACACCACCGGGCCGGCCTTTGCCGCGCCCGTGAGCGTGCCGGAGACCGCGACGAGCTCGACCGTACCAGGCAGCACGTCGAGCGTGAAGGTGCCGCTGCCGTCGGTCACGGCGGTCCGGCCGATGGTCGATTCGAGCGCGTCGGTGAGCTCGCGACGTGCGTGCACCAGCGAGACGTCAGCACCCGCGACCGCACGGCCTTCGGCGGTGCGCACGACGCCGCGGATGCGGCCGGCGCGGATGAGCTCCAGGTCGACCGGGCCGGAGTCGGGACCGATGCGCACGCTGACCGGCATCGAGACGATGCGGTCGCCGAAGGCGCGCACCATCCAGGCGCCGTGCGGCAGCTCGAGCCGGTAGCGTCCGTCGCTACCGGTGGTCGTGGTCAGCTCGCGACGTCCGCCGGGGGCGGCGAAGACGACCTCGGCGCCGGCGATCCCGGCGTGCGTGCTGGCGTCGCGCGCGGTGCCCTCGACGATGGCGACCGTCTCGTCGCCGGACAGCGGCCGGCGCGGGCGACCGGCGGCGACCAGGAGGCGGTCGATGGCCCCGCCCTGCGCCGGGGCCTCCGCGCTGGTCTGGCCGGGAGCCTCGGTGGGGGCGACCGCGGCGGCGGGGCCGCCCGTGTCATGGCGCGCGTACAGCCAGACCGCGACGACGACGCACCCGGCCAGGAGGGCCAGGACGATGCTTCGTCGGGTCGGGTTCTTGGACGCGGGCACGTTGGGCAGAAAGGCTAGCCCGGCGGAGCGACGACCTCAAGCACCGTGCCGGCTCGGCCGTGGGCCAGGTCACACGCCCCGCATGGACGCCGTGGCGCGCGCCGGCGGCCGACTACGGGCGGCTCTCGTACACCTTGCGCCGGGGCAGCTCGACCGCGGACAGGAAGCCACCCTTGCCGCAGCCGGTATCGATGCCGAGGAGCGAGCCGCGCTTCCACACATCGTCCTTGCGGTCGAAGATCTGCTGCAGCCAGGTGAGGTGATCGTTGGGCAGCACCTCGACCGGCGTGTGCCCGAAGCACAGCGTTTTGCCCACGTACTGCACCCAGAAGTCGGAGTTGCGCGTCCACAGCATCGCGGCCTCGCGACCCTGATTCGGGTGCTTCCACGCGCCGTTCTTGCCGTCGAGGCCCGCGTGCACGTAGATGGCGTGCTCGTCCTCGTACCAGACCGGCAGCGACTTGAACCAGGCGACGTCGTCGGCAGGCAGCCAGCGCGCCGGCTCCATGAGCATGGCGTACTGCTGCTCCGCGGTCAGGCCGCTGGTGTCCGCGTACGAGCGCATCATTTCCAGGCAGCCGTTGCGCTCGGGCATCAGGAAGCCGGCGTCAGGCTTCGTGTGCATCTCCATCCACGCGTCCTCGTGGTTGCCGCGCAGCGTGACGGTCTTGCCGGGGAACTCCTTCACGAACGCGCGCACGCGCGCGACCACGCCGCGCGAGTCGGGCCCGCGGTCGACGTAGTCGCCCAGGAAGACCACGGTGTCCTCGGCGTCCGCGCGCAGCTTGGGCAGGAGCGCCTCGAGCGCCGCGAGGTCGCCGTGGATGTCACCGATCACGAACGTCTTGGCCATGCCGCGCCTAACCTCCACGCGCCCCCGCGTCCGGCAATTATGCCATGCTATCCCTTAGCCATGGTCGACCTGGATCGCCTGCATAGCGAGTACCTGGCGCACGTCGCCGCCCTCACCGCCGCGACCGCGCGCGCGCTCGCCGCCGCGGGCTGGGACGGCCTGGTGATCCACTCGGGCACCGCCCTCGAGCGCAGCGTCTTCGACGATCAGTACTGGCCGCTGCGCGTGGTGCCGCACTTCGCGCACTGGGCGCCGCTCGAGGCCGCCGACTGCGCCATCGTGGCCCTGCCCGGGCGTCGCCCGGGGCTCCTGCGCAACGTCGCGCGCGACTACTGGGACGGCGCCGCTGACCTGGGCGACGCGCGCTTCCTCGAGGCCTTCGACGTCGTCGACGTCGCCGACGCCGAGCGCGCGCGCGACCACTTCCCGAAGGCCGGGCGGCTGGCGTTCATCGGCGAGGACCGGGCGCGCGCCGGCCGCTGGGGCTTCGCGCCCGAGGCGCAGAACCCGCCCGACCTGGTGCGCGCCCTCGACGCGCTGCGCGTGCAGAAGTCAGAGTACGAGCAGGTCTGTCTCGCCGAGGCCAACCGGCGCGCCGCGCTCGGCCACGGGCGGGTGCGCGAGGCCTTCTTCGACGGCGATCAGTCCGAGCTCGACCTGCACCTCTTGTTCCTGGGCGCGACCGCGCAGGACGACCCCGAGACGCCCTACAAGAACATCGTGGCGCTGGGCGAGCACGCGGCGGTGCTGCACCACGTCCACTACGGCCGGCGCGCCACCGGCGCGTCGTCGCTGCTGCTCGACGCCGGCGCGACCTTCCGCGGCTACGCCAGCGACGTCACGCGCACCCATGTGAAGGGGCACGGCGCGGGCGCCGACGCGTTCGCCGAGCTGGTCGCCGGGCTCGAGAAGCTGCAGCAGGCCACCTGCGCGGCGGTGCGCGTGGGCGACCGCTACGAGGCGCTGCACGATCACGCGCACCAGCTGCTCGCCGGCGTGCTGCGCGAGGTCGGCCTGGCGCGCGGCGTGAGCGACGCCGAGCTGGTCGAGAGCGGCGTGACCCGTCTGTTCCTGCCGCACGGCCTCGGCCACTCGCTGGGACTGCAGTGCCACGACGTCGGCTGCGCGCTCGAGAAGCCGCGCGCCGACAACCCGTTCCTGCGCAACACCAGCGTGATCCAGGTCGACCAGTGCTTCACGATCGAGCCGGGCTGCTACTTCATCCCCGAGAAGCTCGACGTGCTGCGCGCCTCGCCGCTGTCGGGGCGCATCGACTGGAAGCTGTGCGGCCAGCTCGCGCGCCTCGGCGGCGTGCGCATCGAGGACGACCTGGTCGTGCAGAAGACGGGCGTCGCGAACCTGACGCGCGCCGTGCTGCCCAGCTGAGCCAGCCGTAGAAGGCCGCGTCGCACGGCTGACTCGCCGCGGCCGGCGAGACACGATGCGTCATTCGTCACGCTGGGACGTGAGGTAGCGCTCGCCGCGCTGGGCTGGCATTCGATCTGCAAGAGCGTCACCAAAGTGTGGCTCTCCAGCAAGAACGTATGGCCGCGGCGCACCTGGGCCCTGGTCAAGCAAGCGGCCAGCGACTGGAGCGAGGACAAGGCCTCGCGCCTTGCGGCGGCGCTGGCGTTCTACACGGCGCTGTCGCTCGCGCCGCTGCTCGTCATCGTCGTCGCCGTCGCCAGCCTCGTCTTCGGCAACGACGTGGCTCGCGGCGAGATCGCGGGGATCTTCCAGGGGCTGGTCGGCCTGGAGGGCGCCACCGCGATCGATGGGATCCTGAGCAGTGCACGTCGTTCGGGGGATGGCCTCGTCGCGACCGTGATCTCGGGGACCGTCCTGCTCGTTGGTGCGTCGGGCGTGTTCGGCGAGCTGCAAGACTCCCTGAACACGATCTGGGAGGTCCAGCCGCGGCCTGGCCGTGCCATAAAAGATCTGATCAAGGATCGCTTCTTCTCGTTCACGATGGTGCTCGGGGTAGCCTTCTTGCTGCTCGTGTCGACGGCCCTCACCGCGGTGCTCACCGCCACGGGAGCGATGTTCGCGGGCACATTCGGCAACTGGCCCATCTTCTGGCAGGCCGTGAACCTGGTCGTGGCGTTCGCGGCCACCGTCGGCGTGTTCGCGCTCGTCTTCAAGGTCGTGCCCGATGTCGACGTCGGGTGGCGCGATGTGTGGGTCGGCGCGCTGACCACCGCCGCCCTGTTCACCCTCGGCAAGTACCTGATCGGGCTGTACCTGGGCAGGAGCACCACCGCCTCGGCCTACGGCGCCGCCGGGTCGCTCGTCGCCATGCTGATCTGGGTGTACTACTCCGCGCAGATCTTGTTCTTCGGAGCCGAGCTCACGCAGGCCTACGCCCGACAACATGGGTCGCGCGTGCAGCCCACGAAGAACGCGGTCACGGTGACCGAGGAGGCTCGCGCGCAGCAGGGGCTCGTCCGCCCCGGTAAGCGGAGCGACGACCCGAGCTGATGTGCCACATCGAGCGGCAGCGCCTCACCTGCTGGTCCAGCTAGCGTTCGGCTTGGCGTTCGGCTAGCGGTCGAGCGCGCGCATCTCGGCGGCCTGTCCGCCGTCGGGGAAGCGGGCCAGGTAGCGGCGCGCCGCGGCGCGTGCGCCGGCGGCGCGCCCGGCTGACGACAGCGCGCGGACGCGCAGGGCGAGCGCGCGCTCGGCGAGCGGCGCGCCGGGCGCATCGGCGCGCGCGGCGTCGAGCGAGGCGAGCGCGCCGGCCGCGTCGGCGAGCCGTTCGAGGCGCAGGTACGCGGCCAGGTAGCCGGCGTGCGCGGCGTCGGCGGCGTCGGTGGCGCCGAGCAGCGTCGCGGCGGCGTCGTAGGCGTCGGCGGCCTCGGCGAAGCGGGCGAGCGCGCGCAGCGCGTCGGCCTCGACGAGCCGCCAGCGGCCGGGAGACCCGGACGTCGGGCCGTGCTCGCGCGCGACCGCGAGCGCCCGCTCGGCGCCGCCGATGCTGATCCAGCCGCGCACCTCGTCGAGATCGGGCGGCGCGGGCGCGAGTGGCGCGAGCGGTGCGGGCGCGGACGCGAGCGGCGCGGGCTCGGGCGGCAGCGGGCCCGGCCGCGGCGGCCCGGGCGGCTCCTGCAGGCCGAGCGGCTCGACGTGCGGTACGGGGGGCGCCGCTGGCGCCACCAGCGTCGTGACGCGCGGCCCGGCCGCCGCGCGCGCCGCGGCCGCCGCGCGCGCCGCGGCGGCGAGCGGGTCGTTCTCCGCGCCGCCCCGCCCCTGCGACGACCACGTCTCGCCCGCGGCGAGATCGATCACGCGTCCGTCCGCGGTCACGCGGACGCGCCCCTCGTAGACGCGCACGACGGTGCGCCCGCCGCCCGTGCTCACCGTGAACACGGTACCGCGCACCTCGATGAGCGCGTCGTCGGTCGCGACCGCGAAGCTCTGGCCGTCCGCGAGCGGCACGACGTCGAAGAGCGCGGTGCCACCGCCCAGCCGCACGCGGCGTGCGTCGGGCGAGGCCGACGTCACCTGCACGCGCGCCCCCGGCGTGGCCGTGATCCGGTCGCCGCCGGGCAGCTCCACGCCATGCGCCGCGCCGGTCGGCGGCGCGGGCGCCTCGCGCAGCAGCAGCAGCGCCAGCGCCGCGGCGGCGGCGAGCACACCCATCGCCGTGGCCAGGAGGATCCTGCGCCGCCGCGGGCGCTGCGGCGCGCGCTGCCGGGCCGCCTGCAGCGCGTCCTGTACGAGCCGCGCCGCGCGCGCCGCGTCGAGCGGGGCGGGGCTGTCGTCGCGCGCCAGCTCGGCCAGCCGGTCCAGGGCGTTGCTCATGGCTTGCCTCCGCTGCCGCGCACCAGCGCCCCGACGTAGGGATCGTGCGCGAGCATGCGCTCCAGCTCGGCGCGCGCGTGCATGAGCCGCGAGCGCATCGCGGTCGCCGACACGCCCTCGAGCGCGGCGGCCTCGTGGGGCGCCAGGCCCTCGACAGCGCACAGCACGAAGGCGACGCGCCGGTGCGGCCGCAGCCGGCCGAGCGCGCGGTGCAGCCGGCGCAGCGCCTCGCGCGCCATCGCGCGCGACTCGGGATCGAGATCCTCGACGGCCACCGGAACCAGCTCGAGCGGCGTCTCGCCGGGGCGGTCGAAGAAGCGGTACGCGGTGCGCACGGTGATGCGGTGCGCGTAGGTCGACAGCGCCGATTCGCCGGCCCAGCGGGGCAGCGCGAGCGCGAGCTCGGTGAGCGCCTCCTGGGTCGCGTCGTCGAGATCGGCGCGCGGCCCGAGCAGCCGGTGCAGCCAGGCGCGCACGCGCGGCAGGAGCTCGGCGATCACCTGCGCGATGGCCGCGGGGTCGCCGTCACGGAGCGCCGCGAGGCGCGGATCGGGGGCGCGCTCGACCATCACAGCCGGCATTCCAGCAGCACCGAGAGCCAGCCGGGGATCGTACCCTTGCCGTAGAACGTGGCCAGCGCGCCCGAGGCATCGAGGCGCAGGCGCCACTCCGGGTTGACCGGGAAGCCGAGGCCGACGCGCGCGCCCAGCAGGGTGCCGCCGACGCCCGCGGTGTACGCCATGTCCAGGGCGTCGGAGGTGTGAGTACCGGCCAGGCTGGCCGCCGCGAACACGCCGTACTCGAGCGAGACGCCGGCAGCGTCGCCCGCGCTGCCGCTGATCGCGAAGCCGAGCCAGGAGATCGCCCAGCCGCCGTCCGAGCGCATGCGACCGAGCGTGCCCCACACGCCGAGCTTGCCGCTGGCGAGCACGCGGCGATTCACGTGCAGCTCGAGCCCGCTGGAGTCGCTGCCGTGGAAGGCGCCGACCGCCAGCGTCCAGCGCGCCGGCGCGGGCGCGAAGGACGGCGCGGACGCCGGCAGCGGCGCGGGCGCGGCATCGATGCCGGTCTCGACCCTGACCGTGACGGTGGCCGCGGCCCGGCGCGTGGTCAGCTCCGCGGCCAGCAGCTCGTCGACGAGGCTCGCGGCCACCGTCGCGACCACGCGCGGCGCGAGCGCCTCGATGGGCCCCGGCAGCGGCGCGTGGCGCACCTGGCTCCCTGCGGTGCCGACCGCGTGCAGCTCGGCGCCGGAAACGCCGCTCTCGGCCCACACCGCGGCCACCGCGCCCATGCGGCGTGCGCTCGCCTGCGCGTCGGCAGCGCGCTCGAGCGCCGAGTCGCCCCACGGCGCCTCGCCCGCCAGCACGCGCGCGCCGCGCTCGGCCATCGCCACGCGCAGCTCGCGCCCGATCTCGGCGCGCACACCCGCCGGCACCAGCAGGGCGATCGCCGGCTCGGCCGCGTGCGCGCGCGCCGCGCCCAGCGTACCCACCAGCAGGAACGCGACCAGCCCCGCGCGCCACCTTCGAACGCCCATTACCGTGTCCATGATCTCCTGGTGGGCCGGGCCCGCACAAGCGTGGCAAAAAAGGTGGTCTTGTCGTCGGCCGTGCAGGTTTCGCGGTATAGAGCGGACCATGCTGAAGAACTCGCTGAGAGCGCTGGTCCTGGGGGGTGCGGTGCTGTTCGCTGGAGGCTCGGCGACGATCATCAAGGGCACCTCGCAGCCGGTGACCATCAACACCTACCCGCCGGGCGCGACGGTCTACGTCGACAACCAGCCAGTCGGCTACTCGCCGGTCACGGTGGCCCTCAAGCACGACGACCACACCGTGTCGGTGGCGCTGCCCGGCTACGCGCCCGCCTACGCGCGGCTGACCGCCGGCTTCTCCGGCTGGACGCTGCTCGCGTTCCCGTTCGGCATGATCATCGACGCGGTCACCGGCGCGATCACCACGCTCGACCAGGAAGCCGTCGTGATCCAGCTGGTCCCGGGCGGCCCGGCCGCCGGCGCCCCCGCGCTGCAGCCGCAGAGGCAGCCGCAGCCGCCCCCGCAGGGCGACTCGCCCGTCCGGCACTAGCCGCGCCGCCGATCGCCGCCAGCGCCGCCTCCAGTGCAGCGCCAGCGCTGCACTGAAGCTCGAACGCTGCACCCGCGCCGCAGTGAAGGCCGCGGAATCAGACCTGATCGTGGCCGGTTTCGCCTGGCATGCGCTTCGCTCTACCGCTGCGCATGACCAAGATCTGGCTCCTGCACGTGTTGCTCGAGAGCGTGCGCTACTTTGCCGTCGCGGGTGGCGCCTTCCTCGTCTTCTGGCTCTGGGGCCGCGAGCGCTGGCGGCCGCGCCTCATCCAGGGCACCTATCCGCGCGCCGCGAAGCTCTGGCACGACGTGCGCTGGTCGCTGAGCACGCTGCTGGTGTTCTCGCTGGTCGGGGTCGTGGTCTGGTACGGCGGGCGCGCCGGCGTGCTGCAGCGCTACACCGACGTCGACAGCCACGGCTGGGCGTGGCTGGTGGCGAGCCCGTTCGTCATGCTCGCGCTGCAGGACACCTACTTCTACTGGACCCACCGCGCGATGCACCACCCGCTGCTCTACCGCGTGTTCCACAAGGTCCACCACGCGTCGACCAATCCGTCGCCGTGGACCGCGTACGCGTTCGCGCCGCCCGAGGCGCTGGTGCACGCGCTGTTCGTGCCGCTCT
>JBKJOI010000830.1:0-14525 GCA_046595695.1 Haliangiales bacterium
GGGGCGTCGGCGGGGGCGTCGGCGGCGGGGACCCGACGATGCGCGAGGTCCTCGACTTCGCGCTGCTCGGGCCTGAGGGTTTCGCCGGCACCACCGCGGGCGCCAATCGCAACGCCCTGCAGCTCGACGCCGCGGGCGCGCTCTACGCCTCGGCCGACGACGACACCGACGCCCGCCTGGCGCCCATGCCCGACGCCGAGCCGGGCGCGCTGCGCCTGCTCAGCGACCACGATCCGACCGAGCTGTGGTTCTACGGAAGCCGCGCCGCCGCGCTCGCCGACGCGGGCCTCGCCGCCGGGGACGCGGCGCCCGATCCACTCGCGGCACACGAGTCCCTGCTCGGCCGCACGCTCGCCGAGTGCGCCGCCGGTGTCACCCAGGCCATCGACCTGGATCTCGACGACGCGAGCGCACGCCTCCTGCGCACGCTCGAGCGCGGCCGCGGTCGCGTGCTGGTCACGCAGCTCGGCCACGTCGGCGACGCCGGCATGGCCAGCTCGCCCTACCTCCTGGCGCGCACCGGCGAGACCCGCGCGCGCCTCTTCGCCGATTACGCGACCGCACGCGGGACCCGCGAGATCCGCCGCGGCGCGCGCGTGCCGACGATCAGCGAGGGCACGTACTTCATGACCGCCTTCGTCGCCTTCGACGGCCGCGCCCTGCTGCCGCCGTTCATGCCATTCCTCCGCAACGCCGACGGAGTCTTCTCGGCGACCCTGCGGGCGTGCCTGGACGACGCCTTCCTCGGCCACCTGCCTCTGGTGGTCGCCCACGAGCCGCCCACGGGCCTCGCGCGCGCCCCCATGCTGGCGGGCGCGGCCAGCGCCGCACCCCGCTTCGCCGAGCTCGTCACGCTGTCCCTGTCGGCCTGGTCGCGCGCGCCGTCTTCCGACCCGGCCGCGCGCCTGCGCGGCCTGGGCACCTGGCTGGGCGAATGGGCCGCGCTCGCACCCGAGGACCTCGACGAGCGCCTCCGCGGGCTGCGCTGGCAGCACCTCGGCGAATCGATCACGCGCCTCGAGCGTCTCCTCGACGACGCCGACGGCGCCCCGCGCGCCTGGGTCGCCGACGTCGACGCGGCCATCACCGCCCAGTGCGCGCAGCTCGGCGCCGCCGACGCCATCGTCGCCTCCGATCTCCGCGAGGGTCGTTCGCCCGACGAAGCTCGCGCGCTCGCCTGCACGATGCTCGCCCGCTTCGCCCGCCTCCTCGCCCTGTGGCCCGATATCGACGCCGCCGCGCGCCGCCTGCGCGCCCGCGGCGTGCGCCTCTCCGTCCCCGCGTAGCGCGCGCGGCGGAGCCAGTTGGCGACACCGGGAGACGGCGAGGGGAATCATCTGGACACACGCGGACACTCGTTGCACGGCGCCACCCCCAACGAGTTCAGGTACTTGCGTCTTCGCCCATCACGGCACGGCTCCTGCTTAAGCCTCGCGTCGTGAACGGAGGCAATAGAATGACTTTCGATAGATTCCCGGGCGTGGCCCCACTACTCGCCAGCCTGGGCGCGGCGCTCGCGCTCCAGACCGCGGCGTGCACTCCTGAGCTGCAACTCGCAGACGAGCCCGACGCTGGACGCGAGCCGCCTGCTGAAGCGGATGCAGGCATCGCTGACGCCGCCGCGGCTGATATGGATGCCGCGATTCCCGTCGTACTCGCTACTGCACTGGCGTCTCCACGCGGCCTGATCTTCGACGACAATGCCGCCTACGTCATGGCGCGTCCCGAGGGCCTCAGCCCGGGCGGCGGCATCCTCAGGATCGATCGCGACAGCAGCGCGGTGTCCGTCCTGGTATCGGCGACCGAGCCGAGCCATTTGACCGCGGACGAAGCGCACCTCTACTGGAGCGACAGCGCCGACGGCTGGATCCGTCGCGTCGACAAGCTCGGCCAGGGCTCGACGAAGCTCGGCCACGCCGGCGCCGAGGTCACCCACCTGGCCGTCAATGCCGACGGCGTGGTCCTCTGGGCCACGTCAGCCGTCGAGGTCTTCCGCTCCGACGCGACGCTCGAGAACGGCGCGATGCTCCATCGCTTCGATCACCCCGTGACCGGCCTGGTCGCGCACAACGCGGACGTTCTCGTGAGCCTGACCTCGGGCGAGATGTGGCGCCTGCCTCTCGCCGGCGGCGACCCGCAGCTGCTCTTCGCCCACGAATCCTTCGATCACGGCTTCGTATCCGATGGCCAGCAGCTCTTCTGGATCGACACCACCGCGAGCTCCATCCGAGCCGGCAACATTGCTGGACACGAGTCACACCAGATCGTCGCTGCTCTGCCCGACGCCATCACGTCCCTCGCGGTCTCCTACCGCTACGTGCTCTGGACCGACCCCGCCGCCGGCGCCATCCGCCGCGCCTTCAAGTCGGGCACCGGCCCCGTCGAGACGCTCGCCACCCATCTCTCCGATCCCGCCGACATTGCCGCCCTCGACTTCTGGGCCGCCTGGGTCAACCGCACCGACGGGACGGTGATGGCGCTGTCCCTGTAATCCGCGCTCAGGCTTCGCTACGACTTGCCCATGTACTCGCGCGCCAAGCGCGACGTTGATGTCTTGAATCGACCAAAGGAGATTGGAAAACATGCGCCGAATGATATGGATCGCGGGAATCTTGCTCGCACTTACGAGCGCCGGGACTGTGCAGGCCGCCGGCCCGACCGCGACGGAGACCAACAAGGTCGCGATGCCCGCAGGTTGGCACCTGGCGGGTAGCGCGCCTGCTGCATACAGCGTTGGTCTCGACGTCGCCGCCAAGCACGGCGGCAAGAGCGCCGCGTTGCTCAAGTCGGTCAAGGACCCAGCCGGTGGCTTCGGTACCCTGATGCAGTCCATCAGCGCGAAGAAGTATCGCGGCAAGCGCCTCCGGCTCGCGGCATGGGTCAAGACCGACAAGGCCGTGGACTGGGCCGGTCTATGGATGCGCGTCGATGGCGAGGGCGGCGCAACGCTTGCGTTCGACAACATGGAATCTCGAGCCATCAAGGGCACGACCGAATGGACGCGCTACGAAGTGGTGCTCGACATCGACAAATCGGCCCGCTCGGTCTCGTTCGGAACCCTACTGGTCGGGGCCGGCGCGCTGTGGATCGACGATGTCGAGTTGGAAATTGTCGCCAAGTCCGTGCCGACCACTTCGTCGAACGGTGCCGATCAGCGCGAGACCGCCGAGAATCTCGGGTTTGAGAATTAGAGTGCCTCGTCCAACAACGCCGTGCCCGGCAACATTGCACCCTCAAACGTAAACGGCGCAGTCCGGCCGAAGTCGCGGCATGGAGGGCGCGGCGTCGCGTGCGGCCTGCGCCGCACGCGACCTTAAAGTTGGGCATTTTGCCACGGCGTCGCCGGGCGGTGAGGGCGCTGCGCTATCCGTGTTGGTTAGCGTGGCCCCGCCGGAATGCCGTTGTCCTCGCCCTGCATCAACTCCAGCCCGAACCATAGTCCAAGTGACTCAGCGGTTCAGGCTAAACAATGAGGCAAATGCGTGAGGTCGTGCAATGCGTGTGAGGCGCTGCACACCAGGGCCCGCATGCGTGAATGGGTTCTGGGCTCGGTGCTGGAGCGTCAGCGCCCGCGGCGGCGTGCGCGGGCCGCGAGCAGCGCCAGGAATGCCACGAAACCTGCGCCCATGGCGCCCGCGCCGGCGCCCGGGCTGCCGCCGACACCGAGGCTGCAGCCGTCGTCGCCGCCACCGGGGTAGCAGCGGTCCACGGGGCTTAAGCCCTCACGCGTGCAGGTGAAGCCGCTCGGGCAGCGATTGCCTGCTCCGCATTCCCGCGAGCAGAACTTGCCGATCTCGTCATCCAGCGCGCAGGTACCAGAGACGCAGTCTTCGGCCGCGCCGCACTCGGCGCCGACGTCGCCCAGGCAGAGGCCGTTCTGACAGATCTCACTCGATCCACATTCGCTCGCCGCTGCGCATTCTGCTTCGAGCGTGACCGTGACACTCGCCGAGCCAAAATTGCCACCGGGGTCGTACGCACGCAGCTCGATCGTATGTTGCCCGACGGGGATGTCCGTCGGTGCCATGACGCCGGTCGGGGAGGCGCCGAGGCCCGTCTTGAATACACCATCGATCCAGAGGTCGACCTTGGTGACGTAGTAGTTGTCAGTGGCGGTCACGTCGATCGCAAACTGTGGTCGCACGGTCGTCCCATCAGCGGGTGCCTGGATGCTCACGGCGGGTGATTCGGTCTCTGCGGCTCCGAGCCGCTCGTAGAGCATCTGCACCGAGTTCTGCTTCTCGGCGCCGCTGCACGCACACGGCGCCTTGCTCAGCTGCATGTCATGGCAGTCGGCATAGACGTCATGGAACGTCTTGGACCCGCACCCGCCGAGGTAGGTCATCGGGTCTTCGCAGAGCAACTCGTGGTCCAGGCCCACCGAGTGCGCGATTTCTTGCGCGATGACCTCGCACACACGCTGCGAATTGCCGCCGAGTGAATCGGTGAAGATGAACGTGATCGAGCGCTCGATCACCGGCACGCTGCAGTCGAACGGCGAGATGCCACCGATGCCACCCGCAAGACCCAGGTCCCCAGGCTTGCCGCCGAGAGCCGCCTCGAGGTGCGGAACGTCTCCGGGATCGACGTCCGTGACCTCGACGTCGAAGCGACCAAACATGAGGCGCGAGCAGACCAGCACCTCGGTCCAGGTCAGTTCGTCGATCGACCAGGGATTGAGATAGTGAGAACCCGGCTCGATGAACGAGGAAAGGTTGAGCGAGGAGTCATCGTGATCGCCGCGCGTGTAGGTACCGCCTTCGCGGCTCAGATAGATGATCCGGCGAGGCGGCTCGCCAGCGGCCTTCTGCTCCGGCCCCGGGCGGTCCATGAGGTGCGCCCACGGCTTCCGCACGACGTATTCTGCGTGCGCATCACCCGCCAGGGCAACGACCGCTCCGGCCACGAGCGTCACGGCCGCGACGAGCCGCAGGCGCACGGGAGTCACCGCGCGCGCGCCTGGCGCCGGCGCCGCACCAGCAAGGACAGCAGGCCGAAGGCGGCGAGGGCCGAATAGCCTGCCGCGTCGCCGCCCTGACCGCCCGCGCGGCAGCCGCAACCACCGGCGCCGTCGGCCGGGTTGCACTTGGTGGCGCCACCGGTGGAGTTGTCGCACGCGAAGCCGCTCGGGCAGGCGTCACCGCCGGCTTCGCAGGTGCGCGTGCAGAACTTGTCGTTGCCGCCCGGGATCGCGGCGCAGATGCCGTCCACGCAGTCGCTGCTCGCCGAGCAGTCGTGGCCCACGTCGCCGAGGCAGGCGTTGTTGACGCACTGTTCGTCGGCGGCGCAGTCGCTCGGACCCATGCAGCCGGCCTCGACCGTGACGGTCGCGGTCGCGATGCCGATGTTGGAGCTCTTGTCGTAGGCGCGAACCTCGAGGGTGAGGCTGCCCAGCGTGATGTTCAGCGGCGCGGTCAGCTTGAACGGCGGCAGGAGGTCGCTGGCGACCAGCTCCTCGCCGAACCAGAGCTCGACCTTCTTGACGTTGGTGGTGTTCTGACCGTCCAGGTTGTCGGTGGCCGTCGCGGTCACCTCGAAGCCGGGGCCCACGTTGCCGCCGGCGGCGGGCGACGTGATGACCACCTCGGGCGCGATCTTCTCGTTCGGCCCCAGGTTCTCGAGCAGCACCTGGTCGGAGTTCTGGGTGACCGCGTCGCCGCACGAGCACTGGCCTTCCATGCCCGTGTACGTGCCGCACGCCGAGTCGAAGTCGGCGAAGCGCTTGTTGCTGGGCTGGGTGTGGTAGCTCATGACGTCCTCGGGCAGGACCTCGTGCTCGAGGCCGAGCAGGTGGCCGGCCTCGTGGGCGATGGTGATGCAGAGCTCGAGGCGGTTGTTGGCGACCGCCAGGCTGCCGTGGTTGTCGGAGAACGCGAAGCACACGCCGCGCTCTTCCACGTCGCAGCCGCTGCCGAGCTCGTTGGTGGCGGCCACGCCGAGCAGGACGCTGCCAGGTGGCAGGTTGGCCGCGTAGTTGATGTCGGTCTGCGTGCCGCCGACGACGACCTCGATGTAGGCCTCGGTGGCGGCGGGCTCGGTCTCGACCACGTCGATGCTGTAGTCGGTGTAGAACGCCTTCACGCAGTCGACGACTCCGGCCCAGCTGGGGTCGTCGAGGGCCAGCGCGGGAATCGTGCCACCGACGGGGCCGCCGAGCGCGATCCGGTTCATCGACGAGTCCGAATCGTCAGCGGCCGCATAGGTGCCGCCGTCACGGTTCAGGAAGATCGTGCGTCGAGGCTGAACCCCGGTGTTGTCCACGCGCGCGCACGTCGAGATCGGATCGGGCGTGCCGCACGTACCGCTGATCTCGTGCCCCGCCGCGGTGCCCCGCTTGCCGAAAGCCTGGGCGTCCTGCGCTCCAAAGAGCGCCGCCGCTGCCACGCCGCCCACCACGATCCAGATCTTCGCCTTCATGTTCTCGTTCACTCCTATTGGTTACGGGAGAATCAAAACCATTTACTGCGACGGCGCATCAGCAGCAAGGCCGCCGATATCGCCAACCATGACAGCAATCCAAATGGCTGGAGTTGGCGGCCGGCGGCGATGCCGCATCCGCCGCTGTCGGTAGACGGGAAGCACTTGGCGGAACCGCCGCCGGCGCTCGAGCACGAGAATCCATCCGGGCAAGACGCCGAAGCGTTCGCGTCGCAGGTGCGCGTGCAGATCTTGTCGAACTGATTACTCGCTGCGCAGATGCCACTCTCGCAGTCGTTGGATTCGCCACACTCATGGCCGACATCGCCGAGGCAGGCGTTGTTGACACACAACTCGCCTTCGGCGCACTCGGCTGCGGTGGAGCATCCTGGTTCGACCGTGACCTGGAACGAGACGGCGCCGCGGTTCGAGGCCTTGTCGACCGCACGGACCTCGACAGAGTGGCTTCCGAGCGCGAGGTCCGCGGGCGCTTCGAGCTTGTACGGGGGCAGGGTGTCGCTGTCAGCAAGCACGTCGTCGATCCAGAGTTCGACGGTCTCGACGCTCGAGTTGTCGGTCGCGGTCGCGACGACCGCGAAGCGGGGGCCGACGGTGGCGCCAGGTGCAGGCGATGTGACGGTCACGACCGGCAGCTCCTGTTCGTTGGGCCCGAGCAGATCGTCGAGCTTGAGCCTCGAGTTCTGCGTCGCATTCTGGCTGCAGAAGCATGGATTCGGAGCGCCGACGAATTCGCCGCACGGGGACTCCGCGTCGACGAACTCCTTGGCGAAGAGGTTGGGGTTCTCGTAGCTCATGATGTCGGCGGGTACGACCTCGTGCTCGAGGCCGTACAGATGGCCGGCCTCGTGTGCGGTGGCAACACAGAGCCACTGCCGATCACTGGCGTCTGCGAGGTCGAATCCCGTACCAAACGCGAAGGCGATCGCCTTCTCGCCGACGGCACAAAACACGTCGTTCGAGGCAACGCCCCCGACGCCATGATCCGGAGAATAGTTGATGTCGAGCTGCGTTCCGCCCACGATGACCTCGGCGTAGGTCTCTGTGCTCGGCGGCTCGATGTCCACCACGTCGATGTTGTGGTTGCGAAAGCGCTCCCTCACGCAATCGAGAAGCAGTGCCCAGTCAGTATCGCTGCCGGCCATCGGCGGAATTACTCCGCTCGTGATCTCGATCGCGGCCACGGTGTTCAGCGTCGAATCGGTCCGGAGTCCGGGACCGAAGCTGCCGCCGTGGCGGTTCACGAACAGAGTTCGCCGCGCTTGGGGCCCCGACATGCCAATTCGCGCGGTGCACGGCTCGCGTGGCGGGCGCGTGCCACAGAAGCCGTCGGGGTAGGCGATCGCCGGATCGAACGGCTGCTTCACAGCCGCCGCCGCCGCGCTCGGCGTCCCTGCGAGCGCGAGCATCGCGGCCGCTGCGCAGGCGAATGACAGACGACAGACTTTCATCAAGAGGAGGCTCCTACGAACGAGACGTACGGATGGAACGCTTCCGGCGCATACCTGCACAGACTAACAGAGCGGCCGCGAGGCCGGCGAGGGGGGCGGTGGGGCCCCGGCCGCCGGTGCGGCAGCCGCAGCCGCCCTCGGCACCGTCGGGGAAGCACTTATCGAGGCCGCCGGCGGGGGAGGTCTGACAGGTGGTGCCAGTGGGGCAGGTGACGCCGCCGGCGCCCTCGCAGACGGCGGTGCAGACCTCGACCTCGCCCGGGCCCTCGGCGCAGGCGCCGGTGACGCAGTCGGTGCCGTTCGAGCAGGGCGCGCCGAAGTCGCCCAGGCAGGCGCCGGCCGCGCAGACCTCGTCGGCCCCGCAGTCGGCGGCGGTGGTGCAGCCGACCTCGACGGTCACCATGATCGTGTCGCTGGCGACGTTGGCGCCGTTGTCGTGGGCGCGGACCTCGAGCGTGTGCAGGCCGGGCGCGAGGTTGGCAGGCGTGTCGATCACATAGTTGGGACCGGCGTTGTCGACGTCAGCGAAGATGCCGTCGATGTAGAGCTCGACGGAGACCAGCTGCGTCTCGTCGGTGGCGCTGGCACGGACCTGGAAGCCGAGGGGTACGGTCGCGCCCTCGGCGGGCTCGGTGAGCTCGACGGTCGGCGCCACGCCGTCGTAGGGCCCGACGATCTCCTTGAGCTTTGCGTCGGCGTTCTGGCTGCTGTTGCCGCAGCGGCACGCCTCGAGCGTGTCCTCGCCGCACGCGTTGCCAGAGTTCTGGAAGCCGCGTGCCACGTCGCCGCAGTCCTCGCGCAAGGTCATGATGCTGGTGCAGACGTACTCGTGGTCGAGCGTCAGCGCGCGCCCTGCCTCGAGCACGGCGTACTCGCAGAGACGCTTCTCTGCGCCGACGCCGAAGTCGGCGAGGATCTTCTCCGCGAACACGAAGGCGATCGAGCGCTCCACGGGCTGCCCGTTCGCGCAGCTGGACAGCGGGCTGTCGCCGTACTGCGCGGCCGGCGCCATGATGCTCTCGGGCGTGCCACCGACGACGACCTCGATATGGGCGACGCTGCCGGGATCGACGTCGGTGACCTCGACGGAGTAGTCCGCGTACGCGTCGCGCACGCAGGTCATGAACGCGGTCCACTGTGTGGCGTCGAGCGGCGAGGGCGGCAGCGTGGCTGACTCGAGCATGTGCTGCTGCACGAGGCTGGAGCGGTTGAGCCCCGAGTCGTTGCTACCGCCGGCGGTGTACTGCCCGCCACCGCCGTTGAGAAAGATGATCCGGCGCTGAGGGATCGCATGCGCTGTCGTTGGTGCCGATAAAGTAGCCACCCCCACGACCAAAATGAGCCCTACACCGGTCAGCTGCCGCTTCATTCGTGTAACCTACCACAACCAAAATTCGTGTAGGGAGAGGTAAGCAGATGAAAGAATTTCGCTTTTCTGCGGCTTTCTCGTGGGTCGCCAGCGCGACCTTGGCAGCGTCGGTGGCGACGCCTCTCTTGCTCGCCGCATGCGGCGACGACCCTGCCGCCGACGTACCCGCCGCGTGCAATCCGCTCGGCGGGCTGACCTGCCTCGCGCCGTTTCCCTCGTCGGTCTACCTCGTCGAGGACTCGAGCACGGCGACCGGCTTCCGCGTCGACTTCCCGGTCGGCGCGCTACCCGTGAACGTCGACAAGAAGGTCGTCGATAACGCGTTCTACAACCGCTACGACGGCTTCTCGCCCAACCCGCTCATCGTGGTCGCGTTCGAGGGCGGCGTGTCGGATGCTAACCTGCCGGGTCACGAGGACCTCGCGGCCTCGCTCGCCGCCGATTCTCCAACGGTGATCGTCGACATGGACACCGGCGAGCGCATGCTGCACTTCGCCGAGCTCGACCACAACGCGAAGCAGCCCACCGACCAGGCGCTGCTCCTGCGCGCGGCGGTGCGCTTCCAGCCCGGGCACCGCTACGCGGTGGCCATCCGCAAGAGCCTCAAGGCCGCGGGCGGCGGCGAGCTGCCGATCACACCCGGCTTCCAGGCGCTGCTCGACGGCAAGGACTACGACCATCCGCTGTTCGCGCGCATCGCGCCGCGCTACCCCGACATCTTCGCGGCGCTCGAGGCGGCGGGCGTGGCCAGGACCGACCTCGCGCTCGCGTGGGACTTCGTCACCGCCTCGGACGAGTTCCTGACCGAGGATCTGCGCACGATGCGTGCGAAGGCGCTGCCCGAGATGGCGAACGACGGGGCCGCGCTCGCCTACAGCGCCACCTTAGTGAGCGGCGCGGCCAACGAGAACGTGCTGCGCGCCGTGCTCGGCAAGTACGAGGCGCCGTCCTTCCTCTCGAACGGTGAGGCCGACGACTCGGAGATCGTGCGCGGCGCCGATGGCCTGCCCGCGCTGAACGGCAAGTTCATGTTCAACTACGCCGCGATCATCCCGAAGTGCGCCGAGACCACCCGGCCGCTGCCGGTGCTGATCTTCGGCCACGGCCTCTTCGGCAGCGGCGAGGACTACGTCGACGGTGGGCTGCTCCAGCGCGTCGCCAACGAGAACTGCGTGGTCGTGGTCGCGGGCGACTGGATCGGGCTCACCAACCGCAACGTCGCGACCGTCGCGCTCGCCATCAACGACATCAACAAGGGCCGCGCGCTGACCGAGAAGCTCATGCAGGCGGTGATCAACTTCATGGCGCTGTCGCGCATCGTGAAGGGCCCGATGTCGCAGGATCCGCTCTTCCAGGTGAACGGCGAGCCGATCGTGGATCCGACGCGCGTCTGGTACTTCGGCGCGTCGCTGGGCGGCATCATGGGCGGGACGTTCATGTCGTACGAGCCCGACGTCGGCATCGCGGCGCTGGGCGTGCCCGGCTGCAACTGGACCATCTGTTTCGAGCGCTCGTTCGCGTGGCCGGCGCTGCAGATCGCGCTCCAGGGCGCGTATCCGGGCTTCGTGCTCAACGAGGAGGTCATCGCGCTGATGGGCATGGCGTTCGACCGCGTCGATCCGATCACCACCGCGCCGTCCCTGCTCGCCGGCGGCGGCGTCGTCGAGACGCCGGGCAAGAAGATCTGGGTCTACGAGACGCTCGGCGACTCGCTGGTCTCGAACGTCGCCACCGAGATGATGGGCCGCACGCTCGGGATTCCGGTGACCGGCCCCTCGGTGCGCGTGCCCTACGGCATGAGCGAGACGTTCGAGGTCGGCGGCAGCGCGTTCACCGTCTTCGACGAGCATCCGTCCCCCATGCCGTCGCCGTTCAACCTGGCACCCAGTGACGACAATGGCACCCATGCTGGTGTGCACAACCGCAACGCCGTGATCAGCATGCTGCGGGTGTTCTTCGAGACCGGCGTGATCGAGCACGCGTGCGCGCTGGATGGCGCCAAGGCGCCGTGCGACTGCGCGACCAGCGCGTGTGACGTCGCGCTGCCGGTGCCCGTGCCGTAGAGGTAGAAGGAGGAGGAGGGCGCGCTACTCGGCGCGGCCGCGGTGGCGAACCACCATCACCAGCGCCGCGAGGAACAGCAGGAGCGCCGGGAGGCCGCCATTGCGGGTGGTGCTCGATCCGCCCGAGGCCGCCGAGCAACCGCCGATGACCGTGGGCGGCGCGCCGACCTCGTCTTCGCCGCCGGCGCCGTTGCCGTCACCACCACCGGCGCCGCCACCACCACCACCACCACCACCACCACCACCACCACCGCCGCCACCGCCGTCACCGCCGGTGCTGAGGCTGACGGTCACGGTGTCGGCGGTCATGCCGCCGGTGTTGTCGTAGGCGCGGACCTCGATGGTGTGGCTGCCGGCGCTCAGGTTCGCGGGCGCCGCGAAGCCGTAAGGCGCGTTGTTGTCGCTGGTGACCTGCACGCCGTCGACGAGCAGGTCGACCTTGGTGACGCCATCGTTGTCGCTGGCGCTGGCGGCGATCGAGAAGCCGGGGGCGACCTGGGCGCCTTCGGCCGGCTCGGTGATGTCGACGAGCGGCGCCTGGTTGTCGGCGGGGCCGAGCACCGCGAGCAGGTGCTTCACCGAGTTCTGCGTGGGCGTGTTGCACATGCAGGTACGCGCGACGTCCTCGCCACAGACGACGTCCTGCTCCACGAACGACTTCGCGCCGCAGCCGAACAGGTAGGTCATGGGGTCCTCGCACAGCAGCTCGTGATCGAGGCCGAGCGCGTGCGAGGTCTCCTGCGCGACGGTCTCGCAGATCGACTGGATGTTGCCCTGGTAGACCGCCGCGAAGGTGAAGGTCACCGCGCGCTCGACCACCGAGCAGTCGCCCGCGACCGGCGAGACGCCGCCGACGCCGTTGGGCAGCCCGACCTGGCCGGGCGAGCCGCCCGTGACCGACTCGATGTAAGCGACGTTGGCGGGCGGCTCGACGTCGGTGATCTCGATGTCGAAGCGCGAGTACTGCAGCCGGACGCAGCCCATGAGCTGCGACCACGCAGCGTCGCCGTAGCTCCACGCGGCGACCTGCGAGGTCTGCGTGGGCACGATGGAGGTGTTCTGCGCCGAGTTGTCGTTGCCGGGCGTGAACGTGCCGCCCTGGCGATTCATGTAGATGATGCGCCGCTGCGGACCGGGCCCGATGCGCGCGGTCTTCTCGTCGGGCGCGGCGACCACGAAGATGCCGCGCGGCTTGACCGACATCGACTCGACGACGGTCGAGCTCTCCGGCACGTCGAGCCCGACCACGCCCAGCAGCGCGGGAGCCTGACCGAGATCGTCCTGCGAACCCTGGGCACAAGCCCCCACCAGCGATGCGATTGCGAGCGTGAGAGCTTGGCTACCAAGGCGGGTCATTCGTGTCCTCCAGGACTCCAGGTGGAGTGATGAAGAGCACACGGCGGGCCAATGTGGGTGTTCGCTAATTATTGGTAACTGCTAGTTAATATTTGGTCAGTCCAGCGTCAGCCTGGGGAGATGCTCACCGGGTGCAATCGCGACCCCGCAAGTAACTGGCTGATTTCGTGGGGGCAGGACGCACCGGGGTGCGGCACCCCAGGTGGGGTGCAGACCCTCTGGACCAAATTGGACGGAAGGAGAGGAACGGGAGGAAAACGACGAGCTACCCGGACTAGACGTTCGGGGTGCAGACGCCGTAGTCGGCCGGGAAGCCGCCGATGGGCGAGCACGTCTCGCCCATAGCGCAGGGGAACGCCGGCGTCGCCGCCAGGTCGCACACGGCGCGGCACACGTTCGTCATGGTCTCGCCCATGGTCGACGTCACGCAGATCAGATTGGCGCCGCAGGTGATAGTGCCGGCGCACTCGGTGTTGACCTCGGCGGTGCCGGCCTCGGTGCACTCGCCCTTGGTCATGCCCTGGATATCCGACTGTGGGGTGCACCACGCGCCCTCGACGCAGGTGCCGGTGCCGAGCGGCGCGCACGAGTCGATGCAGATGCCGGTCGCCGGCGTGAGGTTGGTCGTGAGCTGCATGCAGGTGAAGTTGGCGCCACCACCGGTGCAACCGGCGGTCGACTGGCAGAAGCGGCGGCACACGCGTGCCTCGGGGGTCACGTCGCCGTCCGGGTTGCCGCGCGCGGTGCAGTAGAGACCCTCGGCGCAGTTGTCCTTGCCGACGCCCGGGTTGCCCACCGACGGGTCACGCATACACATGGCACCGAGCTCGAGCGAGCCAGTGATCGGGCGGCAGGTGGTGCTCCACACGGCGCCGGTCGCGGGGACCTCGACGTTGACGCTGCACTTGTCGGTTTCGGCTTCGCAGTCCTGCGTGACGGTGTCACACGACTCGACCGCCGCATCGGCGCCCGGCAGCGTGATGCCCGAGTCGGGCGTGCCTGGGATGACCCCGCCGCCGTCGTCGTCGCCGCAGCCGATCGAGAGGACCATCGCCAAGGTTAGTGTGCTGAAAATAAAGGCGAACTTAAGCGACTTCGACATGGTGCTGTAACCCCTTTGCCCGTGGTTTCGAGCGGAGTCTCGACTGCGATAGACATGTAAGTCAACGGTAATGCACCCAACTCCTCTAACAGGAATGCGATGTGCTGCCAGGATGCGCTTGTGCCGTCGGCGCTGTAAGGTTCGGCGGGCGAAACCATGAGCACACCGATCAAGGAAGGCGCGGCAAACCAGGTCCCCAGGCTCACCACGCTCAGCCACGGTGGCGGCTGCGCGTGCAAGATCTCGCCGGCCGATCTCGGCAAGGTGCTCGGCGGGCTCGCGCCCGTCGTCGATCCCGCGGTGCTGGTCGGCTTCTCGACGAGCGACGACGCCGCGGTCTACCGGCTGACGCCCGACCTCGCCGCGGTCGCGACCGTCGACTTCTTCACGCCCATCGTCGACGACCCGTACGACTTCGGCCGCGTCGCCGCGACCAACGCGATCTCCGACATCTACGCCATGGGCGCGCGGCCGCTGTTCGCGCTGTCCATCGTCGGCTTCCCGGCGCAGACGTTGCCGCTCGAGGTGCTCGCGCTCATCCTGCGCGGCGGCGCCGACAAGGCCGCTGAGGCGGGCGTGGCGATCGTCGGTGGTCACTCGATCGACGACCCCGAGCCCAAGTTCGGCCTCGCCGTCTACGGCATCGTGCACCCGGATCGCGTGGTGAAGAACTCGACGGCGCGCGCGGGCGACGTGCTCGTGCTGACCAAGCCGATCGGCACCGGCGTGATCTCGCAGGGCGTCAAGAA
>JBKJOI010000904.1:0-5630 GCA_046595695.1 Haliangiales bacterium
ATCCTGGGTCGGCCGAACCTTGGCCTGGCCGTGGTCGGGCACGATCCCGAGGCGCGCGCGCACCTGATGAACCGTCTCCTGGGCGCCGACCTCGTCGATCCCGAGCGCGGCGACGTCGGCGGCGCGCGGGTGCAGTTCCGCCGCGGCGCCCAGCTGCAGTACCGGGCGCGCCTGCGCGACGGTCGCACCGAGGAGTTCACCCGCCTGGTCCCGGACCGCGCCGCCGAGCTGGGCGGCGGGCTCATCGGCCTGCAGGCGGGGCTCAACGATCTGCAGGCTGCGCTCGCGCTCGCCGACGCCACGCACCGGCCGGCGAACGAGGCGCTCGCCGCCGCGCAGCGGGCCCTCGACACCGCCGAACGCGGCGTACCGCCCGCGGGCGCAGCGGTCGAGCAGGCCGACGCCGAGCTGCGTCGCGTCGAGGTGGCGCACGCCGAGGCTGGGCGCGCGCTCGCCGAGCGGCAGGCGCTGGTGCCGGTGACGCTGGTGACGCGGCCGCCGTGGTGGGCGATCTGGGCGTGGGTCTACCGGTTCATGGTCGGCCGTCGCTTCAAGAGCCGCGTCGACGAGGTCGTGGCGCTCCGCCAGCGCTTCGAGGCGCTCGAGGTCCGCCGCGGCGAGGCCGCCGGGCTGACGTTGTCGGCACGCGCCGCGCTGAACGAGCTGGAGCACCGCCGCGACGCCCTCGAGCAGGCGCACGCCACCGCGGCGGGCGCGTTCACCGCCGTCGACCAGCGGCGTGAGGGCATCGCGCTCGAGATCGCCGAGCTCGAGCACGACCTGGGCCGCGTCCACACCGACGGCGCGGCGCACCTGGCGGCGCGGCGCGAGCGCTTCGAGCTGGCGGTGCGCGAGCTGACTGACGCCAACGCCCGCGCTGGCGAGGTCGAGGAGCTGATCGTCGAGCTGCCCGAGCTGCCCGAGGGCGTGGTCATCTTCGAGGTCGCGACCCGCGGCAACGTGCTCGAGATGCAGCGCGGCTGGCTGATCGCGGCGCGCGACGGCGACGGTTGCGTCGTCGCCGGCGACGGCGAGCTGCCGCGCGAGGCCAAGGCGATCTTCGGGCGCGCGCTGCGCCTGCCCACGGCGCCCGGGCCCGGCGCGCTGCGCGCCTGTGTGGCCCGCGCGCGCCTCCTGCGCGTGACCCGGCTGGCCGAGGAGGCGATGCAGGTCGCGACCGTCGCGCTCGACGACGTGCGCGCGCGCGCTGCGGAGGCGCTCGAGCACCGCATCGAGCGGCTCGAGGCCCAGCGGGTGCCCGAGGTGGCCGCGTTCGCGAGCGCGCGGCTCGACACGCTGGCGCCGGCGTTTGCCGAGCGGGTGCACGTGCTCCTGCAGACCACCGACGACGCGCACGAGCAGGAGCTCGCCCGCGTGGTCGAGCGCTGGACCGCCGAGCTGCGCGCCGCGCCGACGCTGTCCGAGCTACGCGCGGTGTCGGCGCGCATCGAGGCCGGTTCGGTGGCCGCGCTCGCCGAGGCGGGCGCGATCGCCTACGCGCGCTTCACCTCGGCGCTCAGCGACGCGGCCTGCGTGCTCGCCGGGCAGCTGGTCAGCCCGCTCGTCGAGGACGTCGCGCTGGCCATCCCGGCGCCATACCTGCCGGCAGCCGCGCCGTTCCACGAGGTCTCGCCGGTGGAGCTGTCGGCCGCGGGCTCGTGGCTGGCGCGCGTGCGCAAGCTCGCCAGCGTGAAGGAGGACGTCGAGCGCGCGATCGCGGCGGCCCGCGACAAGGTGCGGCGCGAGGTCGGCGCGGAGCTGCTGGCGAGCGAGCCGGGCGTGCGCGAGGTGCTGCGCGAGGCGGCGCGCACCTCGGCCGCGGCGGCGATCGCGGCGCGCGAGCGCACGCTCGACGAGAAGGTGGCGCGCGCCCGCGCCAGCGCCAGCCAGGATCCCGCCCGCGACGCGGATCGCGCGCTGCGCGCCGAGCTCGAGGCGCTCGTGCAGCGGCTCCTGCGCGCGCAGGCGGCCGTGGCGCCTCCTTAGCAGGCCGCCGCGGCCGCGCCGTCGCGGCCTTCGCGTCCGCGCTCAGGTCTCGCGCAGGAAGTGGCAGGTGTACCCGCCCGGGTTCTTCTGCAGGTAGTCCTGGTGGAAGTCGTCGGCGAGCTTGAACGCACCGGCGGCGGAGATCTCGGTCACGATCGGCTTCTTCCACAGGCCGCTCTTCTCGACGCGTGCCTTGACCTCGAGCGCGGTCCGCTGCTGCGCCTCGCTGGTGAAGAAGATCGCCGAGCGGTACTCGGGCCCGGTGTCGTTGCCCTGGCGGTTCAGCGTGGTCGGGTCGTGCATGCGGAAGTACCAGACCTCGAGCAGGTCGGCGTAGGCCAGGCGCGCCGGATCGAACGTGACCTTGACTGCCTCGGCGCCGCCGACGTAGCCGACCTCGGTGGCGACCACGCCCGGGATGCCGCGCAGGATGTCCTCCATGCCCCAGAAGCAGCCGCCCGCGAGGTAGGCGATCTCGAGCGTGGCCGGCGTGGTGGCCGCGCCGGCCTTGGCGGGCTCGAAGATCGCGCGGTACGGGCCGTAGCCCTCGGCCTCGAGCTGGGCCAGCGGCACGAAGCGCAGCGACGCCGAGTTGATGCAGTAGCGCATCCCGGTCGGCTCCGGGCCGTCGTCGAACAGGTGGCCCAGGTGCGAGTCGCCGGCGCGCGAGCGGACCTCGGTGCGGGTCATGCCGATGGTGCCGTCGGTGCGCTCCACGATGCGCTGCGCCTCGATGGGCCGGGTGAAGCTGGGCCAGCCGGTGCCCGAGTCGAACTTGTCGAGCGAGCTGAAGAGCGGCTCGCCGGTCACCACGTCGACGTATATGCCGGCCGCGTGGTGGTCCCAGTACGCGTTCTTGAAGGGCGGCTCGGTGGCATCCTGCTGAGTCACCTGGAGCTGGGTAGGCGTCAGGCGCTTCGCGAGCTCCTGCTCGGAGGGCTTCGTGTAGACGCGCGCAGACCTGGGCGGGGTGGCCTCCTTCATGGTGGCGGGGGCGGCGGGGTCGCCGGTTCCGGCTCCGGTTCCGGTGATGGTCCGCGCGGGGTCGCGCTCGGCCGCGCGGCAGGCGCAGCCGACCGCGGCGAGGAGCAGGAGGGACGCGAGAACGAACGTCAGGGAGCGTGCATGCATGATCATCGACCTCGTCACCACGTACGTACGAGGCTGGCACCTGTTACGGCTTCACGCACGCGCAGGTATGCGGAATCGTGGCGGGAGGGGCGGGTGGTCGACGGCGGGGAACCGGAACAACCGGGCGCCCCGTCCGCGGTCGCTGGACCTACGGCGCGCCGCTGCACATGAGCGAGTAGGACGCGACCGAGCAGGACCAGCACCAGCCCGCGAGCGGATCAGGGCACGGCTGCTGGCTCGTGAGCGAGCTGCAGGGCCCGGTCTCGGCGACCTCGTGTCCCATGGGGCCGACCGGCAGATACCGGTAGTGATTCGCGATGGTGCCGCCGCCTTCGCCCGGTCGCCCGACGTACGCGTGCAGCTCGCCCGCGGCGTTCGTCCACGAGGCCGAGAAGCCGTCGCCGGCCGCCAGCGCGGCTTCGATGCACGACGCGGCCGCCTGGGGCTCGTCGAAGTCGCACTGGCGGATCATGCCGCCGGTCCGGATGAGCTGCTCGGAGGTCACGAACTCCAGCGCCCGGAGCCAGCTCTCCGCGTCGCAGGCCTCGCCGGCGTCACCCTGGCTCGCGTCCACACCCTCGCCCGTGCCGTCGCCCGACGACTCCCCACAAGCCACCAGCAGCACCATTCCCAGCAGAGCCATCCGCGTCATCGTTAGACCTCCGCGTGCAGGACGGAGCAAGGCCCGTGCCGCGCCTAAATGGCCACCATCAGCGGGTTCGCGAGGAAGAAGTGTGACTCGGATGTCCGGCGCTGTGCAGGGGCTGCACAGGCCGTGCTCCACAGGCCGCCGTCTACTCGAAGAGGACGAGGAAGCCCGAGACCATGTAGAAGGGCTCGGTGTGCGCGCCGCCGTCGAACTCGCAGCCGGTGCCCAGGGTGCAGCCGGTGCACGTGGTGACCTCGGGGCGGCAGGTGTTCTCGTAGGCAGCGACGTCGTAGCCGATGCTGACCGTGGCGCCGGGCGCGAGCGCCGTGCCCAGGTCCTCGATCCACGGCTTCACGTCGGCGCCCGGGCACCAGCCGGCGCGCGGGTACATCCAGGTGCCCTGCTGGTTGTTCACGGGGTTCTGCGCGCAGTCGTCGCGCCAGATGGTGCGGTTGTGGGCCGTGCCGTCGACGGTGATGGTGTGCTCGCGCGAGCAGAACTCGGCGCAGTTGCCGGCGTTGCCCTGGCCGTGACCGGTGGTGATCACGACGACCTCGGCCTGGCTGAAGCCGGTGGCGGGCAGGGTGACGCTCGCGGGCGGGAGCTGCGCGGCCACGGTGCGCAGGGGGTCGCCGTAGACCGCGCTCTTCCAGCCGAGCGGGATCACCTGCACCGGCTGGCGGGCGGCGCGGCCCGACTCCAGCTCGAAGCGCGCCGTGAGCAGCCAGCCGTCACCGTACTGGCTGCCGGGGCCGACCCAGGTGTCGATGAACGCGCGCATCGTGCGCGTCCCGCGCAGCAGCGGCTGCAGGTGCGTGACGTCGTACTGCCACGTGCCGCCCACGCCGTACGGGGTCACGAAGCGCGCGATCTCGAGCACGCGTGCGGCCTCGCCTTCGCCCTCGACCAGGCCGATCGAGCCGACGCGGTCCCACGGATCGCAGCGGTTGTTGGGGCACGCCAGCGTGAGGTGCAGGATCACGCGGCTCGAGGTGGTCTCGGGGAACGTGGCCGGCGCGTCGATCTCGCGGCGGTTGTCGGCGCCCGCGAAGTAGATGTGCGAGGCCGCGAACGGCTCCACGTTCGTGATGACCGGCGGGCCGGCGTCGATCGCGCCGCCGTCGTCGTCGTCGTCGTCGCCGCACGCGCTGGTCGTCGCGAGCGTCGCCAGCGTCAACGTGAGAGTGAGCGCAGAAACGAACATCCCAATGATTCTGTACACGTCGCGCATAGAAGCATCGGCGCACGCGCACTGTCAAACTGGTCAGACCTCGGGGCGACAGATTCGGTCAGGTCTGACGAGCGGCGCGCTGCTAGGCTGCCGACCCACATGGGCTGGGCCGATCCCGAGACGTTGCGCGTCGACGACATCGTGCTGTGCAAGGTGCGCGGCGCCGAGTACCTGCACCTCATCGCCCAGCTGCAGCTCGAACGGCTCGGCTTCACGCTGCTCGCGGGCGGCCACGTGCGCCAGCTCTGGGAGCAGTCGACCGATGGTGGCAAGAGCTGGACGGTGGCGTTCGACGGCCTCTACGTGCCGCGGAAGCAGCCCTGACGCGTGCGCGACCGGCATCCCGTCATCCCCGGCGCCGAGGCCTGGCAGAGCGCCGGCGGTGGCCCGCGCGCGCGCACCGGGATCGTGGTCGTGCACGGGTTGACCGGGAGCCCGCTCATCATGCGCGCCTACGCCGAGGCGCTGGCCGCGCGCGGCTTCGCGATCGAGCTGCCGCGCTTGCCCGGACACGGCACGCACTGGCGCGACATGGCGGGCACGCGCTACGCCGACTGGCGCGGCGCGGTCGCCGACGCGCTCGACCGGCTGCGTGCGCGCACCACGCGAGTGGTCATGGCGGGGCTGTCGCTG
>JBKJOI010000151.1:0-3863 GCA_046595695.1 Haliangiales bacterium
CACCGACTCGACAACACTTGTCCACAGTCCTGCTTCACCTCGCCAGGCCCATGAGCCGGATGCCTTGTCCCCAGCGACGAGCGCACGGAGAAAATCGCCAAGGCGTTGCTGCATTGACCGTAAGAGAAGGCGATCGAGCCGGACACCAAAATCGTTACACTACCCGAGGATGTTCCATGAAAAGTCTCAGCCTCTTCGAAAATGACAACCTGAACAAGCAGGGCTTTGGTCAGCTCGATGGTGAGGCCAAGTCACGGTACGCGCTGGCGCTGCGGTTCACCCCCGCGGTCTGCACCACGCTGGCGCTGATCGGACTGCTCCTGCGATCGCCGGTTCTGGTCGGGTCGATGGCCGTGGTGGCCCTGAGTGGGGCCTTGCTGCCCCGCGGGATGGTAATCGATCTGGTCTACAACCTCGGCGTTCGCCATCTCTTCCACGCACCACCGCTGCCGCCGACGCCGAGGCCGCGGCAGTTCTCGTACTTGCTCTCGACGACGCTGCTGACCGGATCGGCCCTGGCGTTCCAGTCCGGGCATCCGGTGGCGGGTCTGGTCCTGGGCGGAATGGTCGTGCTCGGGGGCGCGATCCTGACCACGACGCTCTGGTGTCTGGGCTCGTGGTGGTACCGCCTGATCTTCGGCAACTGAGCGGGCGCGTAGCGCTTGATCACGACGCCGTCGTACGCCCTTGCGTCCGACGGTCCAGGCCGCGAGGGTCTGGACAGCCCACTCGTCGAGCGGCGCCCGGTCCCTGGGGCGGCCAGTCCAAACGACGACCGGGTGGCCGGTGGCGCACTGGAAGTGGGCGCTGGCGTAACAGCGCGCGCGTATGGCGCACCGTCCACCGCCGCTCCATACCGACGCTACGCCCCGACGCTACGCCCCGACGCGACCGAATCGCTGCCGGCCAACGTCGCCAGGTTCGACGAATTCCAGCCCGACTGCCTGGTCGGCTACGTCACGGCCACACGGCTCGGTCGGCTCGTGGTCCACGCGCTCGGACAACCGTGCACCCAGGCCGGCGTCGAGAGCGATGAGACGGCGAGCGCGGCGACGATTGCAGACCGACCTGACGACGATTTGGAGTACGACGATTTGGAGTACAAAGATGGGACCGAGCTGGTGGCCGCGGCAGCACGTGGGCACCTCGTCGCGCACCAGATCCACGGCGCGCACCAGCTTGGTGACGAAGTCGGCGGCGTTCTCGACGATGAAGCGACGTGGGTGCCGGGTTCCACGCGCCCAGGATCCTTTCGCCGATCTCGGGCGCGCAGCTCCTCCATGAGCTCGGCCTCGAGCAGCGCGGCGAGCCGACGGCCGACCTCTCCGTAGCCGCCCACGATGAGGATCTCGCGGTCCTGATCAGGCGTCATGAGCCAGCTCCTTTCGCTGCCACATGCGGTCGGCATCGCTTGTCCGGCGGAAGCCGCAGAGGCGCCGGTCCCGGCACGGGGCGCCGGCCGTCAGCGCATGCCACAGTCCATGTCGCCGAGCCCGCCATCCATTCCGTCCATCATGTCGCCCATGGCGGAGGCGTGCCGCTGGGCTTCGGTGCGCGCGTCGCCGAGGCTGGTGCTGCCACGCATGGCCGCGTCGTGCGCGCCCATCTCGCCGGTCATCTCCCCGCGCATGTCCATCACGTGCTGCATGCCCGGCCCGGTGCAGTGCTGCATGTCGTCCATGGCGTCATCCATGTTCGACATCATGGCCGTCATCGCCGCGTCGTGCCGGCCCATCTCCGAGGTGACAGCGGGCAACGAGTCCGCGGAGAGCACGGCGTCCAGATGCCTCTGGTTCTCCAGGCGGGCGTTCGCGACCTCGCCGCGCATCGTCTCCTGACCACTCATCATCGAGGAGCCACAGGCCAGGGCGAGCGGCAGCAGCACCAGCAACAACATGCTCAGGAATCGGGTAGGTCTCGACATGGTCGCTCTCCTCGTTGTGGGGCGTCTTGCCCATGAATCAGTGCAACCGGCCTGCCGGTCTGGGCGTGTCGGCGGGAGCACGGACGCGAATCTGGCGTGCAGCGTGCGCACCGTGGCGGTGTGGAGCTGGACAGAGCCCTCGCGCTTGTCGAGCGTCACCGACAGCCGAGCGCGCGTAGCGCGCAGTTTCTGCCGGTGCGGACGCCCGCGCGTGGCCCGTCGTCGGTCCATCACAGTGAGGCCGCCAGGGTTACAGCGAACATTCACTTACTGCCAAATGCCCGTTTTTCCACGTTATGAACGCGCTCATCGGCCGCAATGCCACGGAACGGCGAGGCGCGCGTGGCCCTGAATTCGGCGCTTGCGCAGGGGTAGCGCGTTCCAGGAGCGCGAACGCACAGTTTTCGCGTGACTCCCAGAATCACAGTGTGATCGCTGACGTTCCGATGCTGCTTCCAAACCGGGCCGCCGAGGCGTGCGCGTCGAGCTCGAACGACCTTCCCGCGCTCGAGCGGAGCAGACTACGATGCGAAGTGGCCTCGAACGCTCTCGGTCTGCTGATCCAGCGCTGGAAGGACGATGCCGGGGCGACCTACCGCAGCTGGTTCCTCTGGGAGGAGCGCCTCAAGAACTTCCGCTCGATCCGCCGCGGGCTCACCGAAGTGGTGCGAGAGATCGACGAGGGTCGCTTCGGCAGCGCCTACCGCGGCTCCTCGCTCGAGACGGTGGTCGCGTCGGTCGCGGAGCAGCGACAGATCTTCAAGGGCGCCGACCACGCCTTCCTCTGGAAGCCCAAGCTCCGTATCCCCGACATCTACGAGAACCGCGACCACCAGCGCGCCTTCGGCCGCTTCCTCGACACCTGCGTCTGCTGCACGGACGGCGAGGCGCTGGTCGCCGCAATCCGGGCGCTCGACGCGCAGCGCATCAAGGGCCTCGGCCCCGCCGCCGCCAACCTCCTGTACTTCCTCCACCCGACCCTGGCGCCGCCGTCCAACACGGCGATCGTGAAGGGCTACAACGCCCTCACGGGCGCGCGGGTCAAGCTGGGCAACTGGGAGGAATACCTGGCGATGCGCGCGGGCATCCTGCGGCTGAACGAGGAGCATCGCGCGCTGATCTCGAACGACCTGGGCGCGCTCGCCGGGCTGCTCTTCGATGTGGGCAGCGGTCGCTACGCGGCGCCGCCGCGCGACGACGACGCGGGCGCGCGCGCGGCCTGGGAGGCGGATCTCGCCCAGGTCCGCGAGGACGGGGCCAGGGCGCGCAAGGCGCTCGACGCGGCGCGCCGCGAGGACCGCACGCATACCGAGGTGCAGGGCTGGTTGCGCGACCTGGGCCATGCGCTCGGCTTCGACGTCTGGATCGCCGCCAACGACCGCAACCGGCCGCTGGGCGAGGCGCGATTGGGCGATGGGTGCCTCGAGACGCTGCCGCCCGCGATCGCGAGCGCACCGGGCGGCGACGCCGTCAGGCTCATCGACGTGCTGTGGATCGAGCGCGGCGGCGCGCACGTCACCGCCGCGTTCGAGGTCGAGCACACGACGTCCATCTACTCGGGGATCGTGCGCCTGCTCGATCTGGCGCTGGGAGCCGCCGAGCCCGCTGCGCACGGGCTCTTCCTGGTCGCCCCCGATCATCGCGAGGCCGAGGTGCGCGCCCAGCTGCGGCGGCCGGCCTTCCGGCGCGTGGCCGACCTGCACGTCCGCTACCTGCCGTACGGCGAGTTGGAGAAGCACCGCGAGTCGATGGCGCGATTCGGCAGCGGCTTGAAGGCCATCGAGGCTTTGGCGCGCACGCTGGTGTAGTCGTCGTCTGCCGCATCGGTGGTCTGCGCCGCCGGGCGGCGGCCACTGGCCACTTTCTTGACGTCGACGAGGTGGTCCTTCCGTTGATTGCTCACGGGGTAGGCGCTGAAAGGAAGCCGAGCTGCTCAAGG
>JBKJOI010000228.1:0-12235 GCA_046595695.1 Haliangiales bacterium
GCCTGTCACTCGCCGGCCAGGCGCTGCGCGGGCTCTCCTCCGCACACGTGCTTCGTGACTTCGCCGAGCTGCGCGCGCTGTCGCGCTGGCGCGCGCGGATGGACGTCGTGCGCGCGGCCGATGGGGACATGGGCCGCTTCTACGCGCGCGACCCGCTCCTGCGCGACGAGCGCGAGCTCGTGCGCGGGCTAGAACGACGCTGGTACGGCGCCGCGCTCGCGCGCATCGGCGTGCGTCGCGAGGTCGGCAAGATGGTGGCGGCGCTGCGCGCCCGTGGCGTGCGCCAGGTCGTGCTCTCCGACTACGACGCCGACTACAAGCTCGACGCCCTCGGCCTCGCCGGTGTGTTCGACGCGGTCTACTCGGGCGAGTCGCTCGGCTGGCTCAAGCCTTCGGTCGAGCTCTACCGCCGCGTCGGCGCCGCCCTGGGCGTCACGCCGGGACGCTGGCTGCATATCGGCGACCGCGTCGATCGGGACGTCGTGCCGGCACGCGAGCTAGGTTGCCAGACGCTGCTCATCGGCCGCGATCGGCTGCCCGCCGCGCTGCTCTAGCGATCGGGTGAGCGGCAGGGCTGCCACACTAATCCTCGGGATCGCGGCGCCCGAAGAACCTCCGCGCGCGGCTGCCCAGCAGGCTCGCGCCCGAGCGCAGGAGCAGTCGGGCCGTCGCGAGCGGGGTGCTCGGGCGAGCGGCCAGCGTGCCCGTCGACCAGCGTTCCCGCGTGAGGCCGCGCTGCGGCTTGCCGCTCGGGGTCTTGGGGATCGTGCCGGGGTCGGCGAGGACGACCTCGTCGACGGGCACGCTGCACACGCGCAGCACCTCGTCGGCGACGCGCACGGCCAGGGCGTCGCGATCGACGTCGTCGATCACGCGGGTCTCGCAGACCAGCACGACGCGCTCGCTGCCGGTCGCGTCGTCCGTGGTGCCGAAGGCGACCACGCCGCCCTGGCGCACGCCAGCGACCGCGGCCGCGACGCGCTCGAGATCCTCGGCGTGGTGGTTGCGGCCGTTCACGATGATGACGTCCTTGACGCGACCGGTGACGTAGAGCTCGCCCCCGGCGACGAAGCCGAGATCGCCGGTCCACAGCGCGCCGTCGCGCATCACCAGCGCGGTCGCCGTGGGATCGGCGTGGTACTCGCGCATGAGCGACGGTCCGCCGACCACGATGTGCCCGACGCGCCGCTCGGGCAGATCGCGGCCCTGCTCGTCGACGATCGCGACCCGGTGGCCGGGGATCGCGCGACCCACGCTGGTGAAGGTGAGCGCGGCCTCGCCCTGGCCGGTCAGCGCCTCGCCGCGGCCGAGCGCGTCGCGGTCGATGGTCAGGTAGTGAGGAGGACGACCGGGCGGCGGAAAGGCCGCGGCGAGCGTGATCTCGGCGAGGCCGTAGACCGGCAGCACGGCCTCGCGACGGAACCCGTGCGGCTCGTAGACGCGCACGAACTCCTCGATCGTGGCCGCCTGCACCGGCTCGGCGCCGTTCAGCGCCAGGCGCCAGCTCGACAGATCGAGCCCGCGGCGCTCGTCGTTGCCGATGCGGCGGGTGCACAGCGCGTAGGCGAAGTTGGGCGCCGGTGAGACCGTGCCGGCGTGCCGCTGGATCGCGCGCAGCCAGCGCACCGGCCGCGCCAGGAACGCCATGGGTGAGAGCATGACCAGCGGCAGGCGCCAGTAGATCGAGATGAGCAGCCCGCCGATGAGCCCCATGTCGTGGTAGAGCGGCAGCCAGCTCACCATCACGTCGCGCCGGTTGAAGCGCAGCGCCTGCCCGCTGGCGTGCATGTTGGCGACCGCCGCGCCGTGGCTGATGGCGACGCCGCGCGGGCTGCCGGTCGAGCCCGAGGTGAACTGCAGGAACGCCACGTCGCCGGCCGCCGCGCGCGGCCGCGGCACCCGCGCCGGGTCGCCCGCCGACGCCAGCGCCTCGATGGTGAGCAGGTCGCCGACGCCCGCGCGCGTCAGCTCGCCGAGCAGCGGGAACAGCCGGCGCGAGGTGATCGCGCAGGTCGCGCCCGCCTGCCGCGCGATGCCGCCGAGCCGCTCGATCGCCGGCTCGGCGCGTTCGAGCACCGCCGGCGGGTACGAGGGCACCGGGATCGCGCCGGCCAGCTGGACCGCGAAGAAGGCGATCACGAACTCGTGCGAGGTCGGCAGCACGATGAGCACCCGGTCGCCGGTGCGCACCCCCGCCTCGAGCAGCGCGCCCGCCGTGCGCATGGCCTCGTGATAGAGCGCCCGGTAGGGCAGGTGGCGCTCGGCGGCGGCTTCGTCGTCGGCGACCAGGGTGATGCCGGTGGTCGCGTCGGCCTTGGCGGCCAGCGCGAACGCGTGCAGCACCGTGGCGTGGAGCGGCTTGAGCTCGGCCGCCGAGCCGGCCACACCCTCACGCCACGCGTCGGTGCGGAAGCCGGTCGTCTCGGCCTCGGGGAACGTGCTCCTGAAGACTCCTGAAATGCGCTCGCGATCGGACACCAGCCACCATCATAATCAAGAGTCGACGATGGCGTACAACGACCTGTCCGGGCATTGCGCCCGCATCGATCAGCGCAAGACCAAGTACCGCTGGGACCTCGAGCGCGACGTCTCCTGGACACGCCTGCCCGAACCGGGCGCGTACTTCGGCCCCGCGCTGCTGCGCGCGCTCGGCGTCGACGTGGCCGCGCTCGCGGCCGAGCCGGCCGCCGCCGAGCTGCTGCAGTGGTCACTCGCGCTGGCGATCTGCGAGGAGTTCGTCGCGCTCGAGCAGGTGATCGTGCGCTTCTGCGCGCGCGAGCGCGGCCTGCTCGGGCCCACGCGCAGCGCCGAGATGCTGGTCGAGGAGGAGGAGAAGCACATCGAGCTCTTCCGCCGCTGGGCGACCCACCTGCGCGCCGCGCGCCCGGCGTGGGTGACCGACTTCGATCGCGCGTTCGCCGACTCGGCGCGCGTGATCGGCCACCTGGACGTTCGGGCGAGCTACCCGAGCGACGCCGCGTACCACTACGTGTTCTGGCTGAACACGCTGTTCTTCGAGGAGTACACGATCTACCTGCACGAGAAGCTGCTGGAGGACGCGGCGGTGGTGCAGCCGGCCTGGCTCGAGGCGCACCAGCTCCACCGTCGCGAGGAAGAGCAGCACGTGCTCACCGACCTCGCGCACGTCGAGGCGGTCGCGCTCGCCGCGGACGAGCGCGACCTGTGGTCGAAGATGTTCTTCGTCAGGCTGGCCGGGCAGTTCGGCCGCTTCTTCGGCCTGGACGCGGCGCGGCGAGTCGTCGAGGCGCGCTACCCGGGCGTGCGGCTGCTGGTGGGCGACGGCGGCGCCGACCTGGCGAGCGTGCCGCTGTACGAGGACCTGCTGCGCTCGCGGACGTTCCGCCGGACGCGGCGCGCGGCGCCCTACGTGGCGCGGCTCGCGGCGGGCACGGGTGGCGCCGGGGTCGCGAGCCCCATGCCGCAGGCGCCGAGCGTCCCGAGCGTGCCGAGCGTCCCGAGCGTCCCGAGCGCGCCGGGCGTCCCGCGCATCTGGCTGCGCCTGCGCGAGGCGCTGCTCGGGAAGCGGACTTCGCGCGTCTCGCGCCACGTGATCCGCAAGCCGCCGACGACGGCGGCTCCGAGCGTGGCGGCTGCGTCCGAGGCCATGACCGCGCCGGCGACCGCGAGCATCGACGTCGTCCGCGAAGCGTGGGCGCGCGCCTTCGCCGTTGCGCCCACCGCGATCGGCCTGGACGACTCGTTCACCGCGTCCGGCGGCGACTCGCCGCGCGCGGTGCACATCCACGGGCTGCTCGAGGCCAGCTACGGCCTCCTCGACCACCGCATCCTGCTCGAATGCCGCACCGTGCGCGAGATGGCGACGTTCCTCGATCGTCGCGGCCGCGCGCCGGAGGCCACTGCCCGCGTCTCCGCGCCCGCGACCGCACCCGCCACCGCCGACGACCGCGCGATCGCCATCGTCGCCGCCGCCGTGCGGCTCCCCGGCGCGCCCGACCTCGACGCGTTCTGGCGCCTGCTCGCCGAGGGACGCTGTGCGATCGGCCCGGTGCCCGCGGACCGCTGGGACGCGCGGCTCACCGCCTGCGACGCCGGCGCGTTCTTGCCCGACGTGCGCGGCTTCGATCCCGAGCCGTTCGGGCTCGCCGACGACGCCGCGCGCGAGATGGACCCGCAGCAGCGGCTGTTCCTCGAGCTGGCCGCCGAGCTGCTCGCAGCCTCGGCCGCACGCACGCGCGCGGTCGGCGTCTTCGCCGGCGCCGGCTGGAACGACTACATCCTGCGCTTCACCGACGATCCGTCGCTGATCGGCCCGACCACCGCGCTCGGCAACCTGGACAACATGGTCGCGGCGCGCGCGTCACAGCTGCTCGGCCTCACCGGCCCGGCGTTCACCGTGAACGCCGCGTGCGCCTCGTCGCTGGTCGCGATCCACATGGCCTGCCGCAGCCTGCAGGCGGGCGAGTGCGAGCTCGCGATCGCGGGCGGCGTGGAGCTGCACCTCACGCCCACCGCCTACCGGATCTTCGCCCGCGCCGGCGTGCTGGCGCCGAGCGGACGCTGCCGTCCGTTCGCGCGCGACGCCGCCGGCTTCGTGCCCGGCGAGGGCGGCGCCGCCGTGCTGCTCAAGCCGCTCGCGCGCGCGCGCGCCGACGGCGACCAGGTGCTCGCGCTGATCCGCGGCTCGGCGGTCAACAACGACGGCGGCGCCACGCTCTCGGGCATGGCGCCCAGCCCCGCCGGCCAGCTCGCGGTCATGCGACGCGCCTGGGCCGAAGCCGGGCTGTCGCCGGCGACCGCCTCGTACATCGAGGCGCACGGCACCGGCACCGCGGTCGGCGACCCGGTCGAGGTGCGCGCGCTGCACCAGCTGCTCGCCGAGGCGGGCGTCGCGAAGGGCGCGTGCGGCCTGGGCTCGGTGAAGTCGAACCTCGGCCACCTGTTCACCGCCGCCGGCGTCACCAGCGTCGTCAAGGTCGTGCTCGCGCTCCGCCACGGGCAGCTGCCGCCGACCCTGGGCGGCGACGATCCAGATCCGCGCATCGACTTCGCTAGCACGCCGCTCACGCCGGTCGCCGCGCTGCGCGCCTGGGCGCCCGCCGAGCCCGCCGGGCCACGGCGCGCCGGGGTCAGCGCCTTCGGCGTCGGCGGCACCAACTGTCACATCGTGCTCGAGGAGGCGCCGACCGACGCGTCCACGACGGAGGCGCGCGCGCCCGAGCCGGCCGCGCGCGCGGCCTGGCCGCTGGTCGTCGCCGCGCCCTCGAGCGAGGCGCTCGTCCGCGTCGCCGCCGGGCTCGCCGAGCATCTGTCGGCGTCGGTGAGCGCGGCGGCGCTGCCGGCCACGTGCGCCGCCGTGAACGCGCGCGCGCATCGCTTCCCGCTGCGGCGGGCGCTGGTGGTTCGCTCGGCCGCCGACGCGGCCGAGCAGCTGCGTGACCTCCGCACCGGCCGCATCGCGGTGCGCGCGCCGCGCCTGGTGTTCGTGCTCGCCGGGCCGGGCACGCAGTACCCGGGCATGGGCCGGCACCTGTGGGAGCACGAGCCGGTCTTCCGCGCCGAGCTCGAGCGCTGCGCCGTTCGGCTACAGCCGCATCTTCCCGCGCCGCTCGAGCAGCTGCTCTTCGACGCGCGCGAGGCCGCCGCCGAGATCCCGCGCATGGACCACATCGACGTCACCCAGCCGGTGGTGTTCGCGTTCGGCTGGGCGCTCGCGCGCTGGCTCGACTCGCTGGGCGTGCGCCCCGACGCGGTCGTCGGCCACAGCGCCGGCGAGTACGTGGCCGCGACCATCGCGGGCGTGCTCGACCTGGACGACGCGCTGCGCCTGGTGAGCCAGCGCGGCGCGTGCATGGCGCGCAGCGCGCCGGGCAAGATGGCCGCGGTCTTCGCGCCCGAAGCGGCGGTGCGCGCGCTCCTGGCCGGGCTCGCCGGCGTGGCGGCCGACGTCGGCTTCGCGGCGCTCAACGAGCCGGCGCAGGTGGTGATCTCGGGCCGTCCCGAGGCCGTCGACGCCATGCTCGCGGCGTGCGCGCAGGCGGGCGTGACCACGCGCGAGCTGCGCATCTCGTGCGGCGCGCACTCGCCGCTCATGCGCCCGGTGGCCGCCGAGCTCGCCGGTCATCTGCGCGGCCTGCGTGCGCACGCGCCGCGCTTGCCCATGTACTCGACGGTGCACGGGCGCGCCTTTGCGCCCGGCGAGATCCCCGGCGAGGACTACTGGCGCGCCCACCTCGAGGCGCCGGTGCAGTTCGCCGCTGCCGTGCGCGCCGCGCGCGCCGACGGGCACGAGCTGTTCCTCGAGCTGGGCGGCGGCGCCAGCCTGTCGACCTGCGTGACCGCGACGCTGGGCGAGCACGATGCCGCCTCGGGCGCGGGCGCCGAGGTCGTGCCGCTCTTACACCGCGAAGGCGGCTGGGCGGCGACTGCCGGCGCGCTCGGACAGCTCGTCGAGGCGGGCGTGGACGTCGATCTCGGCCGGCTCGGCGGCGCGCGGCGGCGCGCGCACGTGGCGGTGCCGGCGTACCCGTGGAAGCGGCGCCGGCTGTGGCTCGGCGACGACGTGGCCGCACCCGTCGCCGACGGCGGCTTCCTCGTCACCGAGGCGCATCCGGCGATCCGCGACCACGTGGCGCGTGGCCAGGCGATCGCGCCCGCGGCGCTGCTGCTCGAGTGGACGCTCGCGGCGGCGCGGCGGCGCGGCGGCGCGGCGACCGGCGCGCAGGACGTGCTCATCCAGCGACCGTTCGCGCCCGGCGCCGCGGGGCGCTCGGTGCGCGTGCGCTTCGCCGCGAACGCGGCCACGCTCGAGAGCCGCGGTGCGGGTGACGATGCGTGGCTCGAGCACCTGAGCGCGCGCATCGACGACCCGGCGCCGGCGCTCGCGACGTTCGAGCTCGAGGCCGCGCGCGGCCGCTGCCGCGAGGCGCTGCCCGCCGAGCGGCTGTACCAGCACCTGGGCGCCAGCGGCCTCGGCTACGGCGCGAGCCTGCGCGCGGTCACGGCGCTGTGGCGCGGCGACGGCGAGGCGCTGGCGCGGCTCGAGCTGCCCGACGGCGCCGTGCGCGAGGCGCACCTGCACCCGGCCATCGTCGACGGCGCGATGCAGACCATCGCGGCGCTCACGCTCGGCCGCGGCGGCGACGACGACGACGAGGGCGCCACCTTCCTGGGCTTCGCCATGCGTGCCGTCCAGGTGCACGCGCCCACGCCGGCGAGCGCCTTCGCGCACGTCGCGCTGCGCACGCCGCTCGACGCGCACAGCGAGGCCTTCCGCTGCGACGTCACCATCACCGACGACGAGGGCGCGCTGGTCGCCCGCTTCGAGGACGTCGCGCTCAAGCGCGTGCGCGACGGCGCGGTGCGGCTGTACGCGCCGCGCTGGGTGCCCGCTGCACCGTCGTCGCGGCGGTCGATCCTGCCCGACAACGTGTTCCTCGCCGGCGCGACCTCGCCGCTCGTCCTCGCGCTGCGCCGCCGCTTCGAAGACGCCGGCGTGAGCGTCGTCGGCACCGCCGCCGACGCGGCCGCGATCGTGTGCGGCGAGCTGCCGCTCGAGGCGTTCGTCACGCTCGCGCAATCGATCGCGAACGGCGCCGGCGTCGCCGCGCGGCCGGCCGAGTGGCTCGTGGTCGCCCGCGATCGCCAGGCGCCCGCGATCGGCCGCGCGCTCGCCGCCGAGGAAGGCTGGCGCGTGCGCGCGCTGCTGCTGGCGTCGTCGTCCGGAGCGTCTGGAGCGTCCGCCTCGCCTGCCGCCGAGGCGCAGGCGATCTTCGAGCGCTGGCGCGGCGCCGACGACGACTTCCTGCGCGCGGCGCGTCCCGGAGGCTTCGAGGTGCCGACGCTCGCACCGCTCGACGGCGCGGCGCCTGCGCCGGCGACCGCCGCCCCGGCCCTCCGCCGCGGCGGCGTCTACTGGATCACCGGCGGCACCGGGGGTCTGGGCGGAATCCTCGCCGCCTGGCTGGCGCGCCGCCACGGCGCGCGCCTGCTGCTCACCGGCCGCCGCGCCGACGCTGTTGACGGCACGCTCGAGGAGCTCGCGCGACTCGGTGGCGAGGCGATCTACGTCGCCGCCGATGCCGCCGACGCCGACGCGATGGCGCGCGCGGCGCGCGCCGCACGTGCGCGCTGGGGCGCGATCCACGGCGTGATCCACGCGGCCGGGCTGCTCGATGATCAGCTGGTGCGCGCGCGCAGCCCCGAGCGACGGCGCGCGCTGCGTGCGCCCAAGCTGGACGGCACGCGCGCCCTGCTGGCCGCGATCGGTGACGCGCCGATCGACTTCGTCGCGTGCTTCGGCTCGCTCGCGGCCTGGCTCGGCGGGCCCGGTCAGGGCGACTACGCCGCCGCCAACGCCGGCATGGCCGAGCTGGCGCGCGCCCACCCGCGAGCCCTGGTGATCGACTGGGGCCCGTGGCGCGACGTCGGCATGGTCGCCGACCCGGCGTACCGCGCGCGCTTCGAGGTGAGCGGGCTGGTGGCGCTCGCGCCCGCCGACGGCCTGCGCGCATTCGTGGCCGCGCTGGCGCACGCGCCGGGCGAGCCCGAGATCGTCGCGCTCGCGCTCGACCCTTCGCGCGAGGCCACGCTCGCCGCGCTGTGGAACCGCGCGCCCGACGCGGCCGTCACGTCCATCGACGTGCCCCTGGTCGACACCACGGCGCCGGCCGCCCCGAACGCCTCGGTGCGCGACTTCCTCCGCCGCGAGCTCGCGACCGCGCGCCGCCTGCCGCTCGCGGAGGTCGACCCGGCGCTGCCGCTCGCGCGCCTCGGCGTCGACTCGCTCATCGCCGTGGGCCTCGTGCGCAAGCTCGAGCGCAGCTACGGCGTGCGCCTGCCGCCCACGCTGCTCTTCGAGCTGCGCACCCTCGACGACGTCGCGGCGCACGTCGAGAGCCGCCGCACCAGCGCGCCTGCCCCCGCCGCCGCACCGCGGCCCGCCGCCGCGTCCCTCACGTCCCCCGCGCCGCCCCCGCTCGACGACGCCCACGCGATCACGATCGACGTCCGCGCTGCGGGTGTGAACTTCATCGATCTGCTGGCCGGCGTCGGCCTGCATCCCACGCTCGGCGACGGCGCGGCCACGCTGCCCGGCCACGAGGTCGCTGGCGTCGTGACCCACGTCGGGCCCGCAGTGCGCCACCTCGCCCCCGGCGAGCGCGTCATGGCGCTGACCCGCTCGGGCGGGTACGGCCGGCGCGTGATCGCCGACGCCCGCGCCGCGCTGCCGCTGCCGCCCGGCTTCGACTTCGAAGGCGGCGCCGCCGTGCTGATCACCGGCCTCACCGCGGTCGCCTGCCTCGAGCACCACGCGCGCCTGCAGCCCGGCGAGCGCGTGCTCATCCAGGCCGCCGCCGGCGCCACCGGGCACGCCTGCGTGCAGCTCGCCCTGCACCAGGGCGCGACCGTCTTCGGCACCGCGGGCGGTCCCGAGAAGGTCGCCTACCTGGCGCGCCTGGGCGTGCACCACGCCATCGACTACCGCGCGCACGACTTCGCCGACGCGGTCCGCGCGCTCACCGCCGCGTCGGCCGACCCCGGGGGTGTCGACGTCATCGTCGACTCGCTCTCCGGCGACGCGATCACGCGCGGCCTGGCGCTCTTGCGCCCGGGTGGGCGCTTCGTCGAGATCGGCGCCGCCGGCGTCGTCGACGTGCCGCCCGTCGACCCGCGCGCGCTCTTCCTGCGCAACCAGGCGTTCCTGGCCTGCAACGTCAGCCAGCTCGTCCACTCGCCGGCGCTGCTCGAGCAGCTGCTCGCCCGGCTGGCCGTGCTGCTCGCGGCCGGGGTGATCCGCCCGGTGATCCACGCACGCTACCCGGTCGCCGAGGCCGCGCGCGCCCACGACGAGCTGCGCGCGCGCAAGAACCTCGGCAAGCTCGTGCTGACCTTCTGAGCCGGGCGCGGCTTCTGGTAGGCTGGCGCTGGCATGTGGGAAAGGCTCGGCCCCGAAGAGCTCGCGTGGAAGGAAACCTGCCGCCGCTTCGCCGCCGAGGTGATCGAGCCGTACGCGCGCCGCGCGGATCAGGAAAACGCGCTGCCGCGCGCCGTCCACGAGCGCGCCCACGCGGCCGGGCTCATGAACACCGCGTTCCCCTCCGAGCTGGGCGGGCGCGGCCACTCGCACCGCATGCTCGCGGTCGGCGGCGAGGAGCTGGCGGCCGCGTGCGCGCCGACCGCGTTCTCGATGGGCTTCAACCACGGCTCGCTGCAGCCGGTCCTGCTCGGCGGCACCGCCGCGCAGCGCCAGCGCTTCGTCGCTGACCTGATCGCCCGCAGTGGCTACGCCGCCATCGGCCTGACCGAGCCGGCCAGCGCCGGCTCCAACCTGCCGTCGATCCGCACCCGCGCGGTGCGCACGTCCGGCGGCGGCTGGCGCGTGTCGGGCACCAAGTGCATGGTCGGCAACGGCTGCGACGCCGAGCTGTTCGTCGTGCTCGCCGACGCGGTCGACTCGGGCGGCTCGCGCGGGCTCAGCTTCTTCGTGGTGCCGCGCGGCGCCGGCGTCGACGTCGGCCCCAACACCGACAAGATCGGCTTCCGTTGCGTGACCACGCCGACGGTGCGCTTCGACGGCGCCGAGATCCCCGACGATCACCGGATCGGCGAGCTGGGCGGCGCCGAGGCGCTCTTGCAGCGCTCGCTCGACTACATCCGCTTCGGCGGCACCGCGGTGATCCTCGGCATCGTCGTCGGCGCGCTGCGCGCGATCGCGCCCTGGCTCGAGGAGCGCCGCGTGTTCCCCGACGAGCCGCTCATCGAGAAGAGCCACGCGCAGCTCGAGCTCGGCGACCTGTACACCGGCGTGCGCACGGTGCGCCTGCTCGCCTGGCAGGCGGCCGAGCGCCTCGACGCCGGCCAGCCGTGCGCGCTCGAGACCGCGATGGCCAAGCTGGCCGCGTCACGGCTCGCGATCAGCGCCACCGACCGCATCGCGCAGCTCTACGGCTGGCGCGGCGCCGACGGCGACTACCCGCTCGCCAAGCGTGTGCGCGACGCGCGCGTGACCACGATCTTCGAGGGCACCAGCGAGATCCAGCTCATCAACATCGCCGCCGCCGCGCGCCGCTCCCTCGCCGGCGACGGCTGGCTCTGACCGAGAGACGCGACCCATGGCCAAGATCGTCCCCTACACCAAGAACCGGCAGCTCATCTACGACCTGCTCGCGCGTGCCAAGAAGTACCACTCGACGCTCACGACCACGCTCGACCTCGACGTCACCGAGACGCTCGCCGCGCTCGCGCGCGCGCGCGCCGCCGGCCGCGTGCTCGGGCTCATGCCGACCATGATCAAGGCCACCAGCCTCACGCTGAAGAAGTACCCGCGGCTCAACCACCACCTGTTCCACGGGGTGCTGCGCCGCTACGAGGTCGACTTCGAGGAGATCAGCTGCAACCTGGTCATCATGCGCGAGGCGCCGTCGGGCGAGAAGGTCCTGCTGCCGGTGATCCTGCGCCGCTCCGACGAGATGACCATCGATGCCATCCAGGAGATCGTCGTCCACCACCAGCGCACGCCGCTCGCCGAGCTGCCCCAGCTCGCGCAGATGGAGCGCATCAAGAAGATGCCCGGGCCGCTCCTGCGCCTGTTCTCGTTCAAGGCGCGCAGCGACCACCGCTTCTACCTGAAGTACTTCGGCACCTACGGGTTCTCGCCGCTCCTGCACGAGGACGAGCGCGGCGTGGCCGAGACCTCGATCGGCGTCGCGGCGCACTCGATCGCCAACACCGGCGCGGTGTTCTTCCCGTTCGCGCTGCGCGACAAGCCGGTGGTCGTCGACGGCCAGCTGGGCGTGCGCAAGGTGCTGGCCATGACCCTGGGCGTCGACCACAACATCGCCGACGGCTACGACGCGGTGCTGGCCGGGCTGCACCTGCAGAAGCTCCTGTCGAGGCCGGAGCAGCTGGGCCTGCCGGCCGCCGCGCCGGCCAGCCTCAGCGCCTGACCGCCGTCGCCGGCGGCACCGAGGCCGCGCGCAGCGCCGGCACCAGGCCGCCCAGCAGCCCCGCGACCAGGGCGATCGCGAGCGACGCGCCGACCACCTGGCCGGAGAGCTCGAGCTCGAGCATGATCTGCGACCAGTTGGCGACGTTGACCAGCGAGAAACGCGCGCGCGCCAGCAAGAGCGCGCCGATCAGGCCGAGCGCGGCGCCGGCGGCGCCGACCAGCGAGGCCTCGAAGAGGAAGCCGGCGAGCACACGCGCGCGGCTGAAGCCGAGCGCGCGCAGCGTGCCGATCTCGCGCCGCCGCCGC
>JBKJOI010000260.1:0-13577 GCA_046595695.1 Haliangiales bacterium
CGCCTCGGTACTCTGCGGCGCGAGCCGCTGCACGCGACGCACCAGTTCGACGTGGCGCCGCTGCGAGCGGTCGGCCCGCAGGATCGCGACCGCCTCGGCGCGCAGCGACGAGTCGAGGATCTGCCGGTACAGCGTCCGGATCTGCGCCGTCGACAGGCGCGCCAGGTGCAGATCGACGAAGCGGCCGACCACGCGTCGCTTGGCCGCGTCGATGTGCAGCCCGGCCAGGTTGTCGATCTCGACGGTGTCGAGCGGCCGCTTCGCGACCTCGGCCGTGAGCATCGCGATCGCCTTGTCGAGGTGCGCGGGATCGCCGGTGACCTCGGTCAGCAGGCCGAGCGCCAGGGCGGTGTTGTTGACGGAGCCGCTGTCATCCATTGTGTCGGCATAGCCGAGGACGATCTCGCGGAACTTGTGGGTGGCACCGTCGAGGTCACCCTTGGCGGCGAGCCGGCTACCCTGCAGCTCGAGCAGGTTCATGCTCGACACCAGGTCGGTCGAGCTGCGCTCGAGCCACTGCTCCTCCACCTCCTCGCCGCGGGTCAGGATGGCGAGGATCACGGCGGCCTCGGTGCGGTGCTCCTGCGGCACGGACTCGCGCGCCCACAGCCGCTCCAGGAGCTCTTTGGCCTGGTCGTCCAGACCGAGCGCACGGTAGCTGCGGGCGATCGTGAGCAAGAGCTCCGCGTCGTCGAGCGCGACCAGCGCGGCGAAGATCTGCTTCGACTCGTCGATGCGGCCGAGGCGGTAGTAGACCTCGGCGAGGCGCACGCGGTAGGCGGTGCCGGGCTCACCCCCATCGGCATCACCGATCGCGAGCAGCGCGGCCTCGGCGGCGGCGAGCAGGCGCGTGCGCTCGTCGCCGCTGGCGTCGACGGCGCGGCGCATCGCGATGTCGCCGAAGGTGAGCTGCGCGTCGACCCAGCCGAGCTCGTCGCTGTTGGTGTGCAGCTTCAAGTACGTGGCGAGCAGGGCGCTGGCGCGCTCGAGCTGATCGGCGTCGGCGAGCAGGCGCGCGAGCAGCTCACGCACCGGCAGCACCAGCAGCGCGGGCGGGGCCACCGCCTCGAGCACGCGCACGGCGCCCGCGGCGTCGCCGCTTCCGGCCAGGACGTTCGCCAGGCGTGCGGACAGCTCCTGGTCGGCGGGCGACGCGGTGAGCGCCGCGCGCAGGACGGCCGCGTCGTCGGATTCGAGCAGCGCGAGCCGTGCGGGGTCCTCGTCGCGGGCGAGCGCCGCGTCGAGCGCCTTGCGTACGGCCGCGACGCGCGGCGTGATGCCCGCGGGTTCGACCGCTTGCCGCAGCCAGGCCTCGAGCGGGCCCTTCCAGGAGGTCAGCACCGAGGGCTGCGCCTCGAAGCGTTCGAGCAGGGCGCCCGCCTCGACGAACGCCGCGGCCGCGAGGACGTCGACCCCGGCCGCAGCCGCCGACGTGGCGTCGCTGCGGTCGTAGGAGCCGAGCCCGACGAGCAGCTCGAACGCGAGCAGCGGCTCGTCGGCGAGCAGCAGCGTCGCGAGCGCCTTCGCCGTCTGCGCGGCGCGCGCGGCGGTCGTCCAGCGCAGCGCGGGAGACAAAGGAAGAGCGTCGGTGAGGGCGAGCGTCCGGCGCGCCGTCAGCAGCGCGTCGAGATCCGCGGCGCCGACGGCGTCGATCCAGCGCAGCGCCGCCGCGCCGATGAGGTCCGCGGTGGGCACCACCTGCAGCGGCTCGGGGAGCTCGCGGAAGCGCGCCGCTGCGGCGGTCGCGGCGGGCAGGCTCGCCGCGGTGTACGGCTCGGGCACGCGCGACAGCAGGATGCGGATGATGCCCTCGGCGGCCTGCACGAGATGACGTGCGGGCCGCTTCGTGGCGGGCCTGTCCTCGGCGTCGGCGAGCACGGCCTCGTACTCGCGCAGCGCCTGGTCCGCGTCACCGCGCCGTTCGGCCGCCTGCGCGGTCTTGATCCGCCGCATCGTTGCTGACGGCTGGAACAGGTTGTAGATGGTCACGAAGATCAGCAGGCCGAGGATGCCCAGCCCGACGACCTTCACGACGCGCAGCCCGTGGTCCACGGGCGCGCCGCGCTTGGCCGCCGCGAGCCGCTCGTCGCCCTCGGGCAGCGCGGCGCGCTTGAGCTCCGGCTCGCGCGTCTTCCGCTCCAGCTCGACGCGCACGGCCACGGCGCGCATCATGTGGCCGCGGCGCTCGAGCCACTGCGCCAGCGCCAGCCGGGTGAAGCCCGCCGGATCGCGCGTCGCGGCCTCGAAGCGGGCGCGCGCGACGCCCGGCTCGGCGAGCGCCGCCGCGCGCTCGAACAGCGCGCGCGCCGAGACCTCGTCGCGCGAGGCCCAGCTCGCCGCCCCCAGCGCCGCCGCGATGTCGGCCACGCCCGCGGGCGCTCGCGCGGACAGCCCCGAGGCATCAGCCGCCCCCGCCTCGGGCGTCAGGCGCGCGAGCACGTCCGTCGCGAAGCGGGCCCGCAGCAGCTTCAGCCGCGGAATCCCTCGGCCCCAGTCGATCCGATCACGATTCGGCTCGAATTCCGGCTGCTCCAGCTCGGCAAAGAGGTACTCGAGCACGCGCCCGATCGGATGCTGCGTCGCCTCCGAGGCAGCGGTCTTCGTGCCTTCGTCTGCGTCTGAATCTGCGCCGGAGCTCATGCGCGGCCAGCATACTCCCGCCGCGCGCGCCCGCGTCCGTCCACGGCGGCTCCGACGCGCCGCGCGCTACCTATGCCCGGACTTCCGTCACGCCGCTACGGCAATTCCGGCGCGCCGCCCGGCCGCGGCGCCATCGACGGCGGCTGCTGACACACGGCGCCATTCGCCTGCGTCCGACTCGGCACCAGGTTCAGGATCTTCGCGTCGTACGCGACCTTGACTCTGGCGCCAGGCCATCCGCGCCGGCGCCAGCTTCTGCCGCCCCAGCGCCGCGGCGAAGCTCTTGCACGTGTACTCCTTTGCCGCCGCCGCCTGCTTGACGAGCGCCGCGCTCGCCACCTTGCATTTCTTCGCCCCCAACCTCGCCTTCGGCTCCTCCGCGCGCACCACGGCCACCGCGATGAGCAGCATGCCCACGATGCAGCAGCCCCAGGCCGCGACTCGACTCATGCGGCTCGACGCCGCGACTCGACTCATGCGGCGCGCCGCCGCGACCCGACTCATGCCGCGACCCGACTCATGAAGGCTCAGGCTCATTCGCGTACGTCCGCGCGATCCTCACCACCGCATCGACCCACGCCGGCGACGCGTTCAGCGACGGCACCAGGGTCAGCGTCTCGCCCCCCGCAGCGCGGAAGTCGTCGCTCGCGCGCATGCCGATCTCCTCGAGCGTCTCGAGGCAATCGGCCACGAACGCCGGGCACAGCACGATCACGCGCTTCTTGCCGGCGCGCGCCAGCTCGGTGACGACGACGTCGGTGAACGGACGGATCCAGGGATCGCGCCCCAGCCGCGACTGGAAGCTCACGCTCCACGCGCTCTCGGCCAGCCCCAGCCCGGCCGCGAGCGCCCGCGCGGTCGCGTAGCATTGCGCGCGGTAGCAGTGGCGGTTGTCGTCGCGGATCGACGCGCAGCAGTCGACCACCTTCAGGCACCGGTCGCTCGCCGGCGCGGCCTTGCGCATGTGCCGCTCGGGCAGCCCGTGGAAGCTCATGAGCACGTGGTCGGGCTTCTCCCCCGCCAGCACCGGCCACGCCACGTCGACGAACGCACGCACGAACAAGGGATCGTCGTAGAACGGGCCGACCGTGGTCAGGTCGGGCACGACCCACTGCTCACGCGCGACCCGGAAGACCTCTTCCACCGACGAGCCGTTCGACGCCGCCGAGTACTGCGGGTAGAGCGGGAACAGCGTGATCTTGTCGCAGCCGGCCGCGCGCAGCTTGGCGAGCGCCGAGCCGATGGACGGGTTCTGGTAGCGCATGCCCAGCTCGACCGCCCAGCCGTCACCGAGCCGCGCGCGCACCGCGTCGATCAGATCGAGCGAGTGGAACATGAGCGGCGAGCCGCGCTCGGTCCACACCTTGCGGTAGGCCTCGGCGCTCTTCGCCGGGCGCGTGCGCAGGATGACCCCGTGCAGCAGCAGCCAGCGCCCGAACGCGTTGATGTCGAGCACACGAGGATCGGCCAGGAACTGCGCCAGGTAGCGGCGCACGGCGCTCGTCGTCGGTTCGTCGGGCGTGCCCAGGTTGACGAGCAGCAGCCCACGTTTGCGCGCCATCACCCTCCGGCACCTCCACGCTGTGTGCCAGCGGGCTGCTTGCCGCCCGTGCCCGGCGTGCCCGGCTCGGCCGGCGGCGGCACGAACGTGGGTAGCTTGTCGACCGGCACCACCAGCTCCACCTCGGCGCCGTCGCGCACCTGGACCGTCGCGCAGAACACCGGCAGGCTGTCGCCTTCACGGTTCATGTATTCCATCGTCGGACCCATGCCTTTGACCTCGGCGGGGAAAGGTATCGCACACACCGACGTGATGCCCGGAGGAACCTGATCGATCCGCGCCGGCGCGCCGCCGAAGGACAGCCCGAACGCCGAGAACTTCCCGCTCGCCGCGATCTCGTAGTCGAGCTCCTTGGACGTCCGCGCCGCCACCGGGCCGCTCACCGCGCGCACCAGGGCCAGTCCCTTGCCGCCGCCGGCGATCTCGACCTTGGCCACGACGCGCCCGCCTGCCTTCAGATCGATCTTCACGCGCGCCGTCTTCTTGGGCTCCACGATCACGACCTGGGTGTGGAACGACATGCCCTGCATGGGGTTCTGCCCGGTCACCGCCTGCACGATGTACGTGTCGGCGGCCAGGCGATCGTAGCGGAACGCGCCGTCGGGCCCGGTCTGCACGAAGAAGTTCGACGCCGGCACCTTCTGCGAGGTCACGTTCACGCCCAGGCCCTCGACGGGCGCGCCGTCGCGCGTGACCACGCCCTCGAGCGCGCCGAAGGGCGCGAGCACGAGATCGATCGTGGAGTCGGCCGGCTGCCCGGTGACCGTCTGGATGCGCGAGCGGCCCTCGGTCTCGTGGTCGGCCTGGATGGCCATGTCCTGGATGCCGACACCGTAGAGCGCGAACTCGCCGCGCTCGTCGCTGGTCGCGCTGCGCGACACGCCGCCCGGCCCGCCGCCCATGCCGCCGCGCCCGCCGCCCGCCGACGCGCTGGTGCCGTTGCCGAACAGCCGCCGGCCCGCGGTGACCTCGGCGTTGGGCACCGGCTCGCCCGTCGCGTTCAGCACGCGGCCGAGGATCTTGCGGCCCTGCACCACGGTGATCGTGCCCACGTCGGCGATCACGTCGGGCGCGATGGTGACCTCGACCTGCTTGCGCTCGAACGCGGGGCCGCCGACCGACAGCGTGAGCTTGCCGGGCGCCAGGTCATCGATCTGGAAGCTGCCGTCCTTGGTCGAGAACGGGGTCGTCTGGCCCATGCCGACGCTGACCGTGAACAGCGGCGGCGGCGAGCCGTCGACCATGAGCACCTTGCCCTTGGCGCCGCCCTCGCTCTCGAGCACGACCTTCACGTTCTGGTCGCCCGAGCTCGCGTCGGTGCCCTCGCGCATCCACGAGCGACCCTTGCCCGGACGGCTGGCGCGGATCACGTAGGCGCCGTCGGTGAGCCCGCGCAGCACGAAGGCGCCGCCGGCGTCGGCGAGCTCCTGCGTGCCGCCGCGCAGCCGCCACTCCATGCGCGCGCCGCGATCGCCGCGCTTGAAGTCGGGCGAGGCCCACACCGACGCCTCGGCGATCGGCTCGCCCTTCGAGTCGACCACGATGCCGGCGATGGTCGCGTCGTTGTCGAGCGTGACGATCAGGTCCTTCTTCTCGGCGACCGCGGTGACGTCGACCTCGACCGTCTGGCTGGTCGCGCTCTCGTGCACGCCCACGACGTCGAGCTTCTTGCGCGGCAGGCCGGTCATCTCGAAGGCGCCGCTCTCGTCGCTGCTGGTCTGGCGCGCGTCCTCGAACGACCAGCCCTCGATGCGCGCGGCCACGCGCACCGACGCGAACGCGACCGGCACGCCCGCCTTGCTCACGACCTTGCCGGCGATGGTCGCGCCCTGCTCGAGCACGATGTCGACGCCGTCGCGCGCGCTCGAGCCATCGAGCGTGATTTGCGGCGACGCGCCGGGTGCAAACTTGGGGTGGCGCGCGGCGAAGCGGAAGGTGCCCGCGGGCAGCGCGTCGAACCTGAACTTGCCGGCCGCGTCGGTGGTGACGGCGTCGCGGCGCGGGTCGGCCTGCTGCATCCACTCGGCGACGCCAGCGAACGCGACCAGCGCGCCCTCGATCGGCTTGCCGTCCTTGCCCTTGACCACGCCGGCCACGGCCGCGCCCGGGCGCAGCTCGATGGTCTCCTTCTCGACGACCTCGCCGGCGCCACCGCGCGCGACGCCGATGAACGCGTAGGCGCGCGCGTAGCCGGGCGCCGCGGCGACCAGCTGGTAGCCGCCCGGCGCGACCTGGGTGAGCACGGCCTTGCCGTCGGCGCCGGTGCGCCCGGTGATGGTGTCGATGTCGCGCAGCTCGACCTCGGCGCCCGCGACCGGCTTCTTGTCGGCGGCGGTGACCACGGTGACCTCGACCGAGGCCGCGGACCGCAGGCGCAGCGTGACCGGGTCGCTCTTGGCGGTCAGCCGCGCGGTCACCGGTCCGCCCACGCCGGTCGGGGCGCGCGCGACCAGCGTGTACGGCCGGCCGACCAGCTTGTCGAAGGTGAACGAGCCGTCCTCGCCGGTGGTGACCTGGCGCGGCGGGTTGGTCGACACGGTGACGAGCGCGCCGGCGGCGGGGTGCTCGTCAGCGTCGAGCACGAGGCCCTCGAGCTGCAGCGTGCCCTGCTGATCGTCGTCGACCAGCACGTTGAGCTCGCGCGGCGCGCGCGCGCCCGCGGTGGCGGGTGCCACGCTCGCGGCCTTCCCCACCACGGCACCGCCGCCCTCCCCGGCCGCGTGGTCAGCGCCCGAGGACACGTGCTTGCGGAAGAAAAGGAACCACACGGCCGCGAGCGCGGCCAGGACGATGCCTACAACGATCAATCGACGCTTCATGGCTCCCTCGCTGCATGCCCGGGGCCCGGCCGGACGATGCGCACCTTAACAGATGCAGGAGGCAGCTCAGTCGATGCTTAACGGTACTTAACAGCACTCGGCGCGCGGGCTTCCCGGCGCGCGCGCCCCGGCGCACCCGCCGCTACCCGATGATCACGCTGCCGCAGCCGTAGTCGACGCCCACGTTGGCGCCCTGTCCGCCCTGGATCCCCTCGCAGGTGTCGCCATAGAACGTGATCGAGTTGGTCGCCGCGTCGTAGTCCCAGCCGATCTGGTGCGACGGATCGCGCGGCACGGCCACGCCGTCGATGGTGACGCCGAGCTTGGTCTGATCGGCGGGCACGGTGGCGAGCTGGAAGTTGCACGACGCCTGCGTCACGGTGCCCGAGATCTGCTGCAGCGCGGCCTGCAGCTCGGTCGGCGAGTTGGCGGCGAAGAAGGAGCCGGTGCCGCCCGCGCTGGCCATCTGGTTCAGGAACCCGGGGTCGGCGACCGAGACGTCGCCGAAGCCGATCACGTAGACCGGGATGCCGGCGTTGGCCAGCGACTGCGCGGCCGCGATCGACTGGCTGTTCGACGGGTCGCCCGCCTCGCCGCCGTTGCAGTTGGGCAGCCCGTCGGTCGCGAGCAGCACGTAGCGGCCATCCGGGTTGACCGGCACGCTCGCGAAGTAGCTCTTCGCCGCGTCGAGCGACGTGTGCGTCGGCGTCGCGCCGTCGGGCTGCACCGGGGCGATCTGGGCGAGTACGTTGAGGGCGTTGTTGGCCGCGATCGGCGTCACGGTGACGCCGGCGCCGCAGGTGTCGTCGGCGGGGTAGAGCGCGAGCCCGAAATGAATGTTCGCGTCCTGCGCCGGCAGCACGATCTGAAGCGCCTGCTTCATGACGTTCATCTTGGTGTCGCCGACCGCCAGGGTCTCGTCCATGGAGCCCGACTTGTCCACGACCAGCAGCATGTCGGGGGTCTTCTGCGTCTGCGTCACGGTGATGGGCACCGTCTGGTCGCAGACCTCGTCGTCGTCGTCGCCACCGCCCTCGGGATCGGCGCCCGGGGCGTCGTCGTCGCCGCCCGGGTCGGCGCCGGTCCCTTCGGTGATGGAGCCGCTCAGACAGCCGGCGGCGAGGAAGGCGGACAGCGAGGCAGCGGCGAGGACGGTCGTGCGCATGACCAGTAGATGAGCATGCGGCGTGCCGTCGCCGATTCGGCTGTAATCAGCCGCTTGCGTGGGCCGAAGGTGGGATACGCGGCCCCGATCCCTGGAGTTAGTGGACCCCAGCGACCATCGGGTAGCCCGAAGTTGCAGGGAGGACCCCGCGAAAATGGCTCAGAGCAGCGAGAGCTGCCCGCGTGCCTTCGGCCGCGCCACGATCGCGCCGCGCGCCCGCGCCTGCTCCTCGACGTAGCGGAGCAGCTCGGGCGCCACGAGATCGTCAGGCTGGTGCACGAAGAAGTACGCGCGCTCGAGCCCGCGCGCATGCCAGTCGACCAGGCGGTCGAGCCAGGCGTCGACGCGCGTGAAGTCGCTCGGGTGCAGCCCGTTGCCGACGAAGCGAAGCATCAGCTCGGGCACCGTCAGCGTCGCGTGGCACACGTCGCGGCGCCCGGCCACGTCGGTGATCACGGCGCCCGCGCCGTGCCGCTCGAGGACCTCGGTGACCGCCGGGTGCAGCACGCCGCGGCGGAAGAACTCGGCGTGCCGCAGCTCGACGTGGGCGGGGCCGCCGAGCACGCCGAGCACCGCGTCGAGCGCCGGCAGATCCGACGGTGAGGTCCACGGCGCGAGCTGCACCAAGAAGGGCCCGAGCCGGACGCCCAGCCGGCGCAGCTGCGCCGCGAACGCGGCCGCCGCGGCCACGCCCTGCGCGAGCGGCGCGTCGTGCGTGATGCTCCGGTGCAGCTTGGGACAGAAGCGAAAGTCCTCGGGCGTCTCGGCGATCCACGTGTCGATCACGTGGTCCTCCGGCACCATGTAATACGAGGCGTTCAGCTCGATGGCGCCGCACACGCGCGCGTAGCTGCGCAGCAGCTCGCGCGGCGAGGTGCCCACCGGGTACAGCTTGCCTATCCAGTCCTTGCGCGCCCAGGCGGGTGCACCCAGGACCAGCCAGGGCGCCTCGCCGGCGGACGACTGCCCCGCTCCCGCCGCGAGCACGCGCGCCGTGCGCTCCGGCTCCTGCGGCAGCACGAAGTCCACACCCTCGAGATCGGTCAACCTTCCGAAGTCCACCCGGCCTCCTGCGCGCGCTAAAACTACTGTTGCCTGGTCGTGCAGCGCAAGGCGATCGGCCTCTTCGACCACGCCGCCATCGCCCGCCTCTACCCGATGCCGCCGCGGCAGCGCTGGAGCACCGCCACGAAGTCGGCGCCCGGTGCCGCCTCGATCACCAGGCGCCGGCCGCCCTCGGGGTGCGCGAACGCCAGCCGCGTCGCGTGCAGCATCAGCCGCGGCGCCTCGGGCCCGCCATAACGCCGGTCGCCCAGGATCGCGTGCCCGATCGACGCCGCGTGCACGCGGATCTGGTGCTTGCGCCCGGTCTCGAGCCGGACCTCGACGAGCGTGGCCGGCTTGCCCGGGCCCAGGCGTTCCACCGTCGTGAACGTGCTGCGCGCCGGCAACGCCCCGGGAGGCGGCCGTCCGCGGACCGCCCGCCGCCCCTGCGCGCGCTCGGGCACCGGACGATCGACGACGCGCTCGCCGTCCTTCAGCGCGCCCGCGAGCACCGCCAGGTACACGCGCTCGATCTCGTGCTTCTCGAGCTGCGCCTGCAGCGGCGCGTTGGCCTCGCGCTGCTTCGACAGCAGCACCAGCCCCGAGGCCTCGCGGTCCAGCCGGTGCAGCAGCGCCGCGCCCGGCGCGTGCCGGCGGACGATCTCCTGCAGATCTTCGCCCTCCACGCCCTGCGCCGGGTGCGCCGCCAGCCCGCCCGGCTTGTCGACGACGATGAGCCAGTCGTCCTCGTACGCGATGGCCAGGACCGCGCTCACGCCGGCGGACGCTCCTGGGGCGAGAGCGTCCCGGCCGCGTCGAACGCGGCCTCGCTCAGGTTGGTCAGCAAGCGGCGCGTGACCAGGCGGATCAGGAAGAAGCCGAACTCGGGGTTCTGGAAGTAGAGCTGCAGGACCTGGCTCTGCGAGATCGTGTGCAGCTCGCCCGACTCGACGCAGACCGCGGTGTCGGTGCGCATGTTGTTGGGCGACAGCACACCGATCTCGCCGAGCAGGTCGCCGGCGCGGAGCTCCTTGTCCAGGTTCTGCAGGCGCAGGACGCCGCTCTGCACCAGGAACATGCGGTCGGCGGCGTCGCCGGCGCGGAACAGCACGTCGCCCTTGTTCATGTGCGTCGGCTTCATGAACGGGATGAGCGCGTCGACGCGGAAGTCACCGCGCGCCGCCTTGCGGACGCGATCGATGAGCCGGCGCATCTGCACCAGGCGGACGGTGTTGAGCGGCAACAGGCACGATTGCAGGATGAGCAACGGGTACACGCCCTTCACGGCGGTGTAGCCGATCATGCAGACGTTGGCGCAGATCCCGACGACGCGCAGGGGGATCATCGTCTTCATGTAGAACGTCGAGAACATCAGGATCGACGCCGCGTAGCCCAGCACTTCGATCGGTTCCAGTCGCATGGATTCCCTCTCGCCGCATCATACCCGGGGCGCGCGATTCGTACGCGCGTGGCGGTGCGGTCATCGCGCTCGAGGAGGACAATTGCGCCTCGGGCCAAGGGGTCGTGGAGCCAGTGGCCCAGGCTGCGTAGCGGCATCGTGGCGGCCAGTGGCGAGGCGGATCAGGCGGCGAGGGGCAAGTGGTTGAACGGATGCAGACCATCAAGCTGCGCGGCAGATCCGCGCCAGACGGACTCCTGAAGCTCGAGGTGCCCATCGACAGCGGCGCCGGCGAGGTCGACGTCACCGTGACGGTCGAAAAGACGCGACCGCCCACCGACGGGCCACCCCGGCACATGGAGTCGAGCGAGGGCGATCGCGTGCAGCGCGAGCGCGAGCTGCTCGAGCTGGCCCGGCAGTGGCCGCGCTTCGAGGCCGACCTGCCGGTCGCGCTGCGCGCGATCACCGAGGCGGGCGGGCGCGCGCTGGTGGTGGCGCGCACCTCGATCTGGCGCTTCAGCGCCGACCGCCAGCTCCTGCATTGCGACGACCTCTTCGACATCAAGCGCAACAGCCACGCCGGCGACGACGAGCGGCGCGCCGACACGTGCCCCGCCTACTTCCGCGCCGTCGAGACCGACGACCTCATCGTCGCCGAGGAGGCGAACCGCGACACGCGCACCAGCGAGCTCGCCGAGAGCTACCTCGCGCCCAGCGGCATCGGCGCCATGCTCGACGCGCCCATCCGCGTCGGCGGGCGCGCCATCGGCGTGCTCTGCCACGAGCACGTGGGCTCGGCGCGCCGGTGGTCGCTGGGCGAGCAGAAGGACGCGCGCTTCCTCGCCGGCCTGACCTCCCTGGCCTTCGAGGGCGCCGAGCGGCGCGTCGGCGAGCAGAAGCTGGCGCACTCGCTCTCGCTCCTGCGCGCCACGCTCGAGGCCACCGCCGACGGCATCATGACCGTCGACCTCGAGGGCGTGATCACCAGCTACAACCAGCGCTTCCTGGGCATGTGGCAGGTCACCCCCCAGGTCCTGGCCGGGCCGCCGGTCGCCGATCGCCTGCGCGCGTTCTCGGCCAAGTGCGCCGACCCCGCCGACTTCCGCGAGCGTATCGCCAAGGTCTTCGCGAACCCCGCCATGGATGCGGTCGCCGAGATCTCCATGCTGGACGGCCGCGCCTTCCAGGCGCACGTGCGCCCGCAGTGGATGGACCAGAAGATCGTCGGGCGCGTCTTCAGCTTCCGCGACATCACCCAGCAGAAGGCCCACGAGGCCGCCCTGCGCGAGAACGAGGCGCGCCTGCAGGAGCTGGTCACGCTCGACACGCTGACCGGCCTGTTCAACCGCCGCCACACGCTCGAGCGGCTCGAGGACGAGATCAAGCGCTCCGCCCGCTACTCCCAGGTGTTCACGGTCGCGCTGCTCGACCTCGATCACTTCAAGGATATCAACGACACCTACGGCCACCTGGTCGGCGACGCGGTCCTGCGCGGCTTCGGCCGCGAGCTGGCCACGCGCCTGCGCGACACCGACGTGGTCGGACGCTTCGGTGGCGAGGAGTTCCTCATCGTCTTCCTGGGCGCCCCCTCCGTACAGGCCCGCGCCGCCCTCGCCGACATCCGAGCCCGTCGCGGATCGAGTTCCCCGACCAACCCGCCCTACACCTTCTCGGGCGGCCTGGCCGAGTTCCCCACCGACGGCGCCTCCGCCGAAGATCTCATCCGCCGCGCCGACGTGCGCCTCTACGAAGCCAAGCGCTCGGGCCGTGACCGCGTCGTCTGATTCACTCTTGGTGGAAAGTTCCTTGACGCCCGCTACCCACCGTGGCACAAGTCTCTCCGCGTCGGTGACGAGCCGCCGCTGAAAACAAGTCGCTCGGAAGTCGTTCGAAATTGTTGCGGGGTGGAGCAGCCTGGTAGCTCGTCGGGCTCATAACCCGAAGGTCGTCGGTTCAAATCCGGCCCCCGCTACCAAGTAACATTGAAGAAGCCGCCACTTGGCGGCTTCTTCATTTTCGGCCCTCGCTCGAAGCGCCAACTTTGACCGTTTCTTGACCAACGGTCTCGCGCTCACGGATCGAGCCGGTCGGCCAGGAGACCGAGCCGCTGATCGTGCGCTCGACCTTCCTCGATCCGGCGCGCGAGGACGCCTTCCCGTGGCGGCCGAACTGCAGCCGGATGCCCGCGACGCGCTAGCCGGGTGGCGTTAGACTCGCCGGCCATGGGAATCCTCACCTTCAGCCTCAACCTCACCCTGGACGGTTGCGTGGACCACCAGGAGGTGATCGCCGACGACGAGACGCACGCCTTCTTCACCCGTCTCATGGACGAGGGCGGCGCGATGCTGTGGGGTCGCGTCACCTACGAGATGATGGAGAGCTACTGGCCGGCCGTCGCCCGCGGCGACGAAGACGCGCCGCCGGCCATGCGCGAGTGGGCGGTCAAGCTGGAGGCCAAGCCCAAGTACGTGGTGTCGTCGACGCGCAAGGACTTCCCGTGGACCAACAGCCACCACATCGCCGGCGATCTGCGCGAGGGCGTGCAGAAGCTCAAGGACTCGACCCCGGCCGGGGTGCTCCTCGGCAGCGGCAAACTCGCGACCGAGCTCGACCGGCTGAACCTGATCGACGAGTACAAGCTGCTGGTCCATCCCAGGATCGCCGGCCACGGCCCGACGCTCTACCAGGGCGGGCTGCCCGGCACGCGAAAGCTCGAGTTGCTCTCGGCGAAGCCGCTCCGCAGCGGCGCGGTTGCCATGCACTACCGCCGCGCGCGCTGAAAGGGGGACGGCTCGTCCTTTCAGGCGGCGCGCCTGGGCTTCTCAACCTGTCCGGAGCGCTTCACGCGACGCCTGTTGATTGCGAAGGTCGAGCGCACGGACACCGAGGAACACCGTCAGGCGCTACATCAGATCAGAACTTGAGCGTGACACCCGTCGAGAAGCCGCG
>JBKJOI010000306.1:0-3697 GCA_046595695.1 Haliangiales bacterium
CTCCATCGACAGCGCCTCGATCGCCGGGCCGGCGAACTCGACCACGTGCCCGGCGGCGCCGTCGACGCCCATCTGGCCGATCGTCGCGAGGATCAGGTCCTTCGCGGTGACGCCGAAGCCCAGCTCGCCGGTGTAGAGGATCCGCATCGAGCGCGGCTTGGTCGCGACGAGGCACTGCGTGGCGAGCACGTGCTCGACCTCGCTGGTGCCGATGCCGAAGGCGAGCGCGCCGAACGCGCCATGCGTGGACGTGTGGCTGTCGCCGCACACGATGGTCATGCCCGGCTGGGTGAGCCCGAGCTCGGGCCCCATGACGTGCACGATGCCCTGGCGGGCCGCGCCGATGCCGTGCAGGGTGACGCCGTTCACCTTGCAGTTCTTCTCGAGCATCTCGAGCTGCGCGCGCGCCGCGTCGTCGGCGACCGCGAGGCCGCCCAGCCGCGTCGGGATGGAGTGATCCATGGTCGCGACGGTGCGCTCGGGGCGGCGGACCTTGAGCCCGCGCGCCGCGAGGCCGGCGAACGCCTGGGGCGAGGTCACCTCGTGGATGAGCTGCAGATCGATGTAGAGCACGGCCGGCGAGCCCGGCTCCTGCGCCACGACGTGGTCGTCCCAGATCTTGTCGAACAGCGTGCGTGCGGGTGCTGCCATGACTACCGTGCCTCCCCGGCGGCCGCGACGACGCGCGGCAGCGGTGCGGGCGCCACCGCGGGTGCGGTGGTCGCCTCGGCCTGGGCAGCAGCGGGTCGCCGCGCCAGGGTGTGGTTGATGGCCGCGAGGTACGCCTTGGCGCTCGCGACCACGATGTCGGTATCGGCGCCGTGACCGTGCGACGGCCGCGCCTCGGCCTCGCGCACGCGCACCGAGACCTCACCGAGCGCGTCGATGCCCTCGGTGACCGCGGTGACCGCGAACTCGAGCAGCGTGACCGGTAGCTGCACGATCGCGTCGATCGCCTTGTAGGTCGCGTCGACCGGCCCGGTGCCGGCGCCGGCGTGCACGAACGAGCGCCCGTCGGGCCCGCGCAGGCGCACCGTGGCCGTCGACATGCCGACCGTGCCGCAGGCGACCTGCAGGCCCTCGAGCGCCCACAGATCCGGCGCCGGGGCGCGCTCGCCCGAGGCCAGCGCGATGAGATCGGCGTCGTGCACGGCCTTCTTGCGATCGGCGAGCGCCTTGAAGCTGGTGAAGGCGCGCTCGAGCGCCTCGCCCGCCAGCGGGTAGCCCAGCTCGTCGAGCCGCGACGCGAACGCGTGCCGGCCCGAGTGCTTGCCCAGCACCAGCGTGGTCTGCGAGGCGCCGACGTCCTCGGGGCGCATGATCTCGTAGGTCAGCGCGTTCTTGAGCATGCCGTCCTGGTGGATGCCCGACTCGTGCGCGAAGGCGTTGGCGCCGACGATCGCCTTGTTGGGCGGCACCGGGTAGCCGGTGCAGCGCGAGACCAGCTTGCTGGCGCGGCACAGCTGCGTCGCGTCGATGCCGGTCATGAGCCCGAGCGTGGCCTGGCGCGTGCGCAGCGCCATGACCACCTCCTCGAGCGACGCGTTGCCGGCGCGCTCGCCGATGCCGTTGATCGTGACCTCGGCCTGACGGGCGCCCGCGCGCAGCCCGGCCAGGGAGTTGGCCACGCCCAGACCGAGATCGTCGTGGCAGTGCACCGAGATCCAGACGTTCTTGGCGCCCGGCACGTGCTCGCGGATGCCTGAGATGAGCGCACCGAACTCGTCGGGGAGCGTGTAGCCGACGGTGTCGGGGATGTTGAGCGTGGTCGCGCCGGCTGCGATCGCCACCTCGAGCACCTGATAAAGGAAAGCCGGCTCGCTGCGACCGGCGTCCTCGGGCGAGAACTCGACGTCGGGGCAGTGGGAGCGCGCGTGGGCGACCATCTCGCCGACTCGTGCGAGCACCTCCGCGCGCGTCATCCGCAGCTTGTGCTGCATGTGGATGTCGCTGGTGGCGAGGAAGGTGTGGATGCGCGGGCGCAGCGCGGCCTTGACGCCCTCCCAGGCGGCGTCGATGTCGCCGCGGGCGGTGCGCGCCAGGGCGCTGATGATCGGCGGCTCTGCCGACGGCCGGCCCGGCACCGTGCGCCCGCCGACTTCCTCGGCGATGGCGCGCACGGCGGCGAGGTCGTCGGGCGAGGCGGCGGGGAAGCCCGCCTCGATCACATCGACGCCGAGGCGCGAGAGCGCGCGCGCGACCTCGAGCTTCTCGACCGAGGTCATGCTCGCGCCCGGCGCCTGCTCGCCATCGCGCAGGCTGGTATCCAGGATTCGTACGTAGTCGGCAGACATGGTGGAATCTCCTGTCTAGTCTTAGTCGCCCGGTTTGATCGTGACGGGATCCAGGAACGGCATCATCTGGCGCAGCTTGGCGCCGACGATCTCGAGCTTCTGCTCGCGCTCGGCCTGGCGGCGCGCCTCGAAGCGCGGCTTGCCCTTCTCGTTCTCGGCGATCCAGTCCTTCGCGAAGGTGCCGTCCTTGATCTCGGCCAGGATCTTCTTCATCTCGGCGCGCGTGGCGTCGTTGATGAGGCGGTTGCCCGCGACGTAGTCGCCCCACTCGGCCGTGTCAGACACCGAGTAGCGCATGTAGTTGAGCCCACCGCGCTGCATGAGATCGACGATGAGCTTGAGCTCGTGCAGGCACTCGAAGTACGCGATCTCCGGCTGGTAGCCGGCGTCGACGAGGGTCTCGAACCCGGCGCGCCCCAGCGCCGCGGTGCCGCCGCAGAGCACGGCCTGCTCGCCGAAGAGATCGGTCTCGGTCTCCTCGACGAAGGTGGTCTCGAGCACGCCCGCGCGCGCCGAGCCGATGGCCATGGCGTACGAGAGCGCGAGCGGCTTGGCCTTCGCAGACGACTCGGGGGTCACGGCGATGAGCGCGGGCACGCCGGCGCCCTCCTGGAAGGTCTCGCGCACGCGGTGACCGGGCGCCTTGGGCGCGATCAGGGCGACGTCGATGCCCTTGGGCGGCTTGATGGTGCCGTAGTGGATGTTGAAGCCGTGCGCGAACAGCAGGGTCTTGGCGACCTTGCCGTCGAAGTGCGGCGCGATGTCCTCGCGCCAGATCTTGGGCTGCGAGGTGTCGGGCGCGAGGATCATGATGACGTCGGCCCAGGCGGCCACCTCGGCGACCGACGAGACGTCGAGCCCGGCGGCCTTGGCCTTGGCGACGCTCTTGGAGCCGGGCGGCAGGCCGACCTTGACGGTCACGCCGCTGTCCTTGAGGTTGAGCGCGTGCGCGTGGCCCTGCGAGCCGTAGCCCACGATGGCCACCTTGCAGGCCCGGATGAGGGCGAGGTCGGCGTCGTTGTCGTAGTGAATCTTGGCCATGTTCCGGATCTCCTAGTGCTCGGTTGCCTGTGGGTAGAATTCAGACTGTGAGGCTTCGTCGGTCGTGCTGCCGCGCGGCATCGCGACGACGCCGGTGCGAACCATCTCGAGGATTCCGTACGGCTCCAGCACCTTCTGGAGGCCGTCGATCTTGGGCTGGGTGCCGGTGATCTCGACGATCAGGACCTCCGGGGTCACGTCGACGACGCGGCCGCGGAACAGCTCGGCGAGCTGCACGATCGCCGGGCGGGTCACCGAGTCGGCGCGCACCTTGATGAGCGCGAGGTCGCGGATCACCGCGGCGTCGTCGGTCAGCTCGCGCACGTGCAGCACGTTGACGAGCTTGTAGAGGTTGGCCTCGA
>JBKJOI010000405.1:0-4001 GCA_046595695.1 Haliangiales bacterium
CCGAGCTCGAGGCCGACCACGCGATCGGTCTTGTCGCCGCGCGCGGTGAGCATCAGGATGGGCACCGTGCTCTTCTCGCGGATGCGCCGGCAGACCTCCAGGCCGTCCATCCCGGGCATCATGACGTCGAGCAGCACGACGTCGTAGCCGCCGCCGTCGAGCGCCGCGAGCCCGCGCCCGCCATCCGCCGCGTGCACCACATGCACCTCGTGCGCCCCGAGGTAGTCCTCGAGCAGCTTGGCCAGCCGTGAATCGTCGTCGATGAGCAGGGCGCGGAGAGACATGACGGCCTACGTTAACGCGGCGCCGCCTCGGTCGGGGGCGCCGGCTGTCGGTCCCCGGGCGGGGGCGCCGGCTCCTGCCGGTCCCCGTGGCAGTAGTGGTGGTGCCCGTGCTGCCTCATGTGGTGGATCCTCGCGAACCCGCTCCCGAACCCCGCCACGACGCCCACGATCAGCAGCGCCCGGATCAACTTGTAACGCGACATGATGCTCCTCTTTCCGAGCTCTTCGAGCTCTCGACCCGACTCTCGACCCGACTCGACTATCGATAGATCCCGAATCCACGCGCGACGTCGCCGAAGCCGCCTGCATCCATCCACTCGGCCAGGCGTGCGCGCTGCTTCTCGTCGAGGGCGTCGTGCACCTTCGCGAACGCGCCGACGACCGCCTTGCGCACGCGCTCCAGGTGCTCGTCGTGGCGGGCGAACGCGTTGCCCATGATCTCGGCGTCGAACGAGTCGGCGCGGAACGCCTGCGCCAGGTCGACGCGCGACTGCTTCCACTCGCCGCGCGTCTCGCGCGCCGCGGTGCGCACCTCGTCCACTGCGGCCAGGATGACCTTCTCCTGCGCCGGCGTGGCATCGAGCGCCTCGAAGAGCGCGTACATGCCCACGCGGCGCCGCCCGCCGCCCCATGGGCCGCGACCCTCGCGACCCTCGCCGCGCTCGCTGCGACCATCACAACCGCCCGCGTGCCCCCAGCCGCCGAACCCGTGGCCGTGGTGCGCCCAGCCCATCCGGCGCATGCGTCGCAGCTTGACCAGACCAAGCAGACAGATCGTACCGACCGCAAATCCCAGCATGACTCACCTCGTGGCGCTCCGTGCGCCTCGAGCATGAACATGGGGCTCGCGTGTAAAGCCGACCCCTGGATGGCGGTGAAGAAGTGTTAAGCCGCCGCCGCCGCCACGTTCGGCCGGGCTACGAAAAGCTCGTGATCACGGTGCGCAAGCTCTCGCCGCGCTCCATCGCCGCGAACGCCGCATCGACCTCCGCGAGGCCGATCCGCCGGGTCACCAGCGCGTCGAGCTCGAGCTCGCCGCGCTGGTAGAGCCCGCACAGCAGCGGGAAGTCGCGCGTGGCGAGGCCGTCGCCGAAGAAGGTCGCCTTGAGCGTGGCGCGCATGTAGAAGAACTTGGTCAGCGAGAGCGGCATGCTGACTCCCGGCACCGGCATGCCGATGAGCACCGCGGTGCCGCCCTCGTGGCAGGCGCCCAGCGCCTGGGTCGTCGTCGCCGGGATGCCCACGCAGTCGAACGCCGTGGTCACGCCGCCGCCCGAGAGCTCGCGGATCTTCTTGGTCGGATCGCCGGTCGAGGCGTCGACGACGTCGGTCGCGCCGAAGCGCCGCGCCAGCTCGAGCTTGTCGGCCTTCACGTCGACCGCGATCACGCGCGCGGCGCGGCGCAGCCGCGCACCCTGGATCACGCTCATGCCGACCGCGCCGCAGCCGATCACGGCCACCGCGCTGCCCGGCTCCACCGGTGACGCGTAGAGCGCCGCGCCCACGCCGGTGAGCACGCCGCAGCCGAGCAGGCACGCGACCTCGGGCGGGATGTCGGTGGGCACCGCGACCGCCTGCGCCGCGTGGACCACCGTGCGCGTCGCGAAGGTGCCGAGCCCGAGCACGCGGCCGAGCGGCAGGCCGTCCTTGGTGCGCATGCGCGGCTTGGCCACCGCCGGCGCGGTGCAGCGGTCGGGCTTGCCGGCGAGGCAGGCGCGACAGCCGCCGCAGGGCGCGCGCCAGCTCAGCACCACGGTCTCGTCGAGGCGCGTCTCGGGCACGCCCGGCCCCACGGCCTCGATGACGCCCGCGGCCTCGTGGCCGAGCAGGATGGGGAAGTCGGGCACGAAGTTGCCGTTCCGCGCGTTCAGGTCGGTGTGGCACACGCCGGTCGCGGTGACGCGCACGCGCAGCTCGTGCGGTCCCGGCGGGTCGAGCAGGATCTCCTCGATGGAGACGGGCGCGCCGGCGCTACGGGCGACCGCGGCGAGCGCGGTGGTCGGGTCCTGGGAATCCATGGCGCGCATGGTACCCCGTGGTCCACCCGATGTGCGGCGGCGCGCGCCCCGAAGGCAGCGCTACGGGCCGGGCGTGATGCGCTTCCTCACCTCGTGGCTCACCTTCTCGGCGAGCTGGTCGAACGTGTATCTCTTGTCGAGCGGATCGAAATCCTCCAGGGGCATGCCCTCCAACGCGGGCGGCGGGTCGTAGTTGCCCTCGGTCCCGAACTCCTTGCGATACCGGATCGGGAACCTGAAGATCGAGAAGCGGCCCAGGTGGGCGTACTGCACCGAGTGGAGCGCTTCGTGCGCGATGAGCTCGAGCTGCTCTGTGGGGCTGAGCGTGATCCAGTGTGACTCGTTGATGAGGATCTCGTCGTCGAGGGTCATGGCCTCGGTGCCGCGCGGCAGCGAGGGCACGAAATGGATCTTCAGCCGCGCGACGTCGTAGCCGAAGTAGGTCTTGAAGATCGGATTCAGGATGTCCCTGGCCCCTTTGCTGACCTTCCAGTCGAACTCGAGGACGCGGTAGTACCACTCACGCTTGGCGACCACGCGCGCGGGCACGGGCACGGGCGCGGGCACCCTGGCCGCCTGTCGCCCATCGGGATCCCAGTAGGCGATCGGGTTCTGCGCGACGTACTGGTACGGGTGGAGGCCCCACGGTTCGGTCATGAACTGCGGGTCCGGTGCCTTGACGGGCGGGTCCGGAGACAGCCAGCGCGCGGTGAGCGGCGCCATCCAGCGCGCGCCGTGGTAGGAGAGCCCGGTCGTGACGTCGGTGGGCTTGTTGAGCCCGTTCGTCGGCTCCGCGGCGAGATCGGCGCCGTCGAGCGGCGCGCCGAAGGGCTCGTAGCGCCGCTCCTCGACGAGGGCTCCGCCCACACCGGTCGTCAGGGCGGGGCCCGCCGCGAAGCCAGGGTGCAGGAACGTCGTGTCGTGGCGGACCCAGGCCGCCTGGCGCCTTCTGCCGAGGAGGTCGCAGCCGCTGGCGAGGAGCGCGGCCGAGACGATGATCGCGAGCGACGTACACCGGCTCATCAGGGAAGGTCCAGGGTCGGTGGCTTCTCGGCGGGGGTCTCGCTGACCTTCTTCCCACCCTTGAACGTCGCGGAGCCCGCGCGGGTGACCGTCATGTCGTTCACCTGCTCGTATTCGGGCGGCACGGTCTGGATGATCGTGGTCTGCAGCCCGATCATGCCGGTCACGGTCTGGCCGCTGCTGGACAGTTTTTCGGCGATGTCCCATTGCGAGTTCGGTTTGGCGGTCATGCAGCCATAGAGGAAGATGTGGCCGCTGCTCTTGAGCTGGCCCTTCATGAACGCTTGCACGACCTCCGTGGCTTCCTTGCCGTTCCCGCCGATGCCGACGTTGTGTCCGTAGTAGACGATCCGATCGAACTTCTTCTTCTCCGCCAGCGTCGCCGTGGCATCGCTCAGCGTCTCCACGCCTCGGATGATCACGGTCGCGCCCTTCAGCTCGGGGCCCAGCGCCCTGCGTAGCGCTCGCTCCCAGGACGTGCGGTTCTTCTCCGTGACCGAGAACGGCTTCTCGCCGGTCGGCCCCCGCACACCCGTCACGACCGACTCGGTGTAGACGACCAGCACGCGCGGCTTCTCGCCATCGGGATCCCAGTAGGCGATCGGGTTCTGCGCGACGTACTGGTACGGGTGGAGGCCCCACGGTTCGGTCATGAACTGCGGGTCCGGTGCCTTGA
>JBKJOI010000417.1:0-57368 GCA_046595695.1 Haliangiales bacterium
GCTTCTGGTTGCGGTTGGACGAGAACGCCAGCCGCGTGCCGTCGGGCGAGAACATGGGGAAGCCGTCGAAGCCGGGCGTGTAGGTGATCCGCTCGAGCTGCGTGCCGTCCACGTTCACCGCCCAGATGTCGAACTCGCGGCCCTTGGGGTCGCCGTAGTTGGACGAGAAGATGAGGCGGTCGCCCGAGGGGAAGAAGTAGGGCGCGAAGGTGGCGGCGTCGAGGTAGGTGACCTGGCGCGGCTCCGAGCCGTCGGCGTTGGCGACGAACAGCTCGAGCTTGCTCGGGCGCACCAGGCCCGTGGCGAGCAGCGCCTTGTAGTCGTCGAGCTCCTTGCCGGGCAGCGGCCGCGACGCGCGCCATACGATCTTCTTGCAGTCCTTCGAGAAGAACGCGCCGCCGTCGTAGCCGGGCGTATCGGTGAGGCGCACGACGTTCGAGCCATCGGCGTCCATGCGGTACAGATCGATGTCCCCGTCGCGCGTCGAGGTGAAGATGATCGAGCCGTCCTGGCCGCACACGGTCGCCTCGGCGTCGTAGCCGGGCGTGGTGGTGAGCGGCTTGCGCTCCGAGCCGTCGGGCTTGGCGGTGTAGATGTCGAAGCTGTCGTAGAGCGGCCACACGTAGCCCTGCGAGTGGTCGGGCACGGGCGGGCACTCGTCGCCGGCCTGGTGCGTCGACGCGTAGAGCACGCGCTGGTCGCCGGGGAAGAAGAACGCGCAGGTGGTGCGGCCCTTGCCGCTGGAGACCAGCTCGGGCGGCTTGCCCGGCAGCGTGGCGTCGAGGCGGAAGATCTGGTCGCAGGTGTACGGCGGCCGCGTCGACTGCATGATCAGCTCGGTGCCGTCGAACGACCAGTAGGCCTCCGCGTTCTCGCCGCCGAAGGTGAGCTGGCGCAGCTCCTGGAAGTGGAGCTCGCGCGGGTCGCCGGGCGGCGCGGACGCCGCAGGCGCCGCGCCGCCTCCCGGGGTGGCACCGCCGCCAGTGCCACCGCCGGTGCTCGGGCCGCAGGCCAGCAGGAGAGAACCCGAAATGATCGTGATGGTCGCCTTGTCAAGACGCATGAGGCGAGAGCTTATGACTTGGCGCACGGGAGGACAATCGCTGCTGCACGGGGAATGGCCGCGGTTATAATGGTGGACGATGAAGGCGGAGCAAGCTGGTCAGTCAGCCGTCCATCACCCCAGCCCGACGGGACTCACGATCTTCTGGCTGGAGGTGGTCGAGCTAGCGCACCACGGCTCCGACGCCGTGGTCGCGGAGCGGCTGGCGCAGCTCGCCATGCGTCGCGAGGATCTCGACGAGATCTTCGGCCTTGGCTCGGCCGGGCGCCTGTGGGGTGAGTACGGGCGCGCGTTCGCGTCGTTCGCGGGCGCGGGCGCGCGAGAGATCGCGCAGAAGATCCGCGAGCGGCGCTACGACGACGTCGAGGTCGTGCCGCAGCCGGTGCTCTTCGATGGCCAGCGCGCGCCCATGGTCACCCAGGCCGCGGGCGGCGCCATGCAATCGGGCGGCGGCGGCGGCGAGCGCCAGGGCAGCGACACCCTGCGCACCAACGCGCAGGTCTACTCGGTGCGGCTGAAGCGCAACGACGAGACCGATGGCATCCGTATCGACACCTTCGTGTTCATCGACGGCGTCTGGCGCACCGCGCTCAAGGTCGGCCGCGGCGCCGGCAAGTAGCTGCGGGCAGGACTGTGCGTTCGCGCCACCCTGTGCGCGAGCGTCACATCGACGCGCTGGCCTCACGACGTTCGCACCCACGATTTGCGGCGGCGCTTGCGGCCGCGGGTCGTGCGCAACTTCTTGAAGATGAACGGCAGCACGATGGCCGCGATGATGGCTACGACTACAACGGAAACATACAGCCACGTCATTATACCGGAGCGATGCACGTCCCAGGCCGACAGCCTCGGCGCTCAGTCCACCGGTGCGGCCGCCATGTCGCCGTCCTCGATGTCGATCTCGATCTCGATGTGATCCAGCGGCGCCAGAGCCGGGCCGCATAGCACCGCACCGGTCGCGGCGAACACGCTGCCGTGGCACGGACAGTCCCACGTCGTTTCGGCGGAGTTCCAGATGAGCACGCATTGCAGGTGCGTGCAGCGCGCCCCGAACGCGTGGACCTCCCCGCCCGGCCCGCGGTAGACGGCCCTCGCCGATCGGATACCTCTCCAGGACGAGCACCTGCAGCCCCGCCTGCTGCAAGAGCAGCGCGGTGGTGAGGCCGGTGATACCGGCCCCGACGACGACGACGCGTCTCGCTGTGGCGAGACGCGCACGCGGGCGCGGGCGGGAGCGCTACTGGAAGACGTGCTCGTTCGACGACTCGTGGGTCATGAACAGCAGGCGATCCGCGAACTGGAAGGCATTCCAGGTCCACGCCATCGCCAGCTCGAGGTCGTAGAGGTGCAGCTTCCAGAAGTAGTCCTGCACCACGTACGGGCTGGCCACGGTGCCCGCGCCCGTCATGCAGCGCAGGCCGGCCGCGCCGGCGCCGTCCGAGTCCACGCAGGTCTCGCCGGTGATGCAGTTGCCCTGGCCGGCGCCGGTGCAGGTGGCGCCGCTGCCCAGGCGCTGCTCGAAGCCGCTCTTCTTCTGCGTGCTGGTGGCCGCGCGCGGGAAGGTCGCCGGCAGGGTCGGGAGCGTGAAGCACTCCGAGCCCGCGCACGACGCCGAGAACGGCCGCGTCACGATCCACTGCACCGAGAGGTCCTCGCGCACCTGGTTGGTCGTGGCGCACGACAGCACCGGCAGGTTCTGGTTCGAGCGCAGCGACAGCTCGTGCACCGAGTACAGCGGGGTGTTGCCGTTCAGCGTCGCGTTCTCCCAGGTGAAGGTCGCGGCGCTCGCGATGGTGCCGGCGATGCCCAGCATGCCCGAGACGGTCAGGCTGGCGGTGGTGCCAGCGAACGGCGCGCTGCCGTTGGCCATGGCGCGGATGAGCACGGCCGTGACGCCCTGGATGCGGTTGAGCGGCACGTTCGGGTGCGCGGCGGCGTCGAGGTAGAGCGCCGCCACCGAGGCAAAGCGGCGCGCGCCCACCGGGGCGTTGCCGTCGTTGAGGTCGGAGTTGGCCACGGCGACCGTCGAGCCAGAATCGCCGAACTTGTGCACCTTCGAGCCGAGCAGGAAGATCGACCCGGTCCCGTTCTGACCCGAGTAGTCGCCCGCGGTCAGGCCGACCACGTCGGTCTCGGCTGGGCGGTTGCCGTAGGTGAGGGTGAGCGTGGCGGGGTAGTTCTCGGGCGCGGTCACCATGCGCATGTCGGTCGGTGCCGTCGGCACGGTGTGGTTCATCGTCCAGCCGACGTTGCGGAAGGTGAGCAGCGCGAGCAGGCCGGAGATGCCGCCGCTCGAGATCGCGGTGTTCGCCTCGAGCGCCGGCAGCGAGACCGCCACCACCTGCAAGTTCTCGGTGACCCCGGTCGACGCGGTGTTCTCGAGCGAGATCGCCCAGGGCGCGGCGGCGACGGCGCCGCCCAGGCAGAACGGCCCGATCGACTGCGGCGGCAGCCACAGGTTCTCGGGGATCTGGACGGTGTTGACGATGCTGTTGCCCGAGGCCCAGCAGCGGTTCTTCTCGAACAGCTGGTTGATGTCGAAGGACGAGAAGAAGTCGAGCTTCAGCTTCGGCAAGATGATCGAGGCGTCGAGATCGTCGCAGCCTGTGACCGTGCCCGGGCCGGTGCCGTTCGTGTACGTCGTGGTCGGGACCGCGGGAGCGTGCAGGAGCGGCAGCGCGAGCACGACATCCGACGCGTTCACGTCCATGGCGGTGAAGTAGGCGCGGGTCGCGGTGCCCGCGGTGATGGTGAACGGCACGCCGATGGTGCCGCCGTAGTCGTAGAAGGTGGCGAAGCCGCTCCCGTCGGTGGTCGCGACGTTGCTCGCGAACGACGAGGTGCCGCCGAGGACGCCCTCGGGGGCGTGCTCGAAGGGCGTGCCCTGCGAAGGGCCGATGAGCACGTTCGCGCCCACGATCGCCGCGCCGGTCTCGGCGGTGACGACCTTGACGCGCAGGTTGCCGTCGGAGGGCGCGCAGCCGCCGGTGCCGCCGGTGCCCGTGTTGGCGGCCACGGTGGTGATGGTGACCGTCTGGGTGAGCGTCACGGTCGACGAGCAGGCGGTGACGCCGACCGAGACCACCTGCATGCCGGCCGCGCCGGCGACGATCTCGCGGTAGTAGCTGCCCGGCGCCGTGGTCGACGCGGTGGCGGCCGCGCCGCCGATGGTGACGGTCGCGCCGGCGATCGGCTGGCCGACGGTGTCGACGAGCTCGGTCCAGACCATCACGCGGGCGCCCGAGTTGGCGACCAGGCAGGCGGTCTGCGGCGTGTTGTCGGTCGAGGTCGAGAACACCCCCGACGTCAGGCTGACCGTGCGGTTCGGGTTCGAGCAAGTGTCCGAGCCCTCGTTGCAGGTGTCGGAGGTGCAGGTGTTGCCGTCGCTGCAGGTGTTGGGCGTGCCGCCGCCGCAGGTACCGGCGGTGCAGGTCTCACCGTTCGCGCAGAAGAGCGTGTCGCAGGTGGTGCCGTTGGGCTTGGGCGTCGGCGCGCAGGCGTCGGTGCCCTCGTTGCACGTGCCGTTATTGCACGCGTTGGCGGAGGCCGAGCAGTCGCGCGTCGCGCCGGTGCAGGCGCCCGCCTGGCAGCTCTCGCTCACGGTGCAGAAGAGCGAGTCGGTGCACACGGTGCCGTTCACCTTGGGCGCCTTGACGCACAGGTCGGTGCCCTCGTTGCACGCGCCGTTGTTGCAGGCGTCGGCCTGCGCGGAGCAGTCGCGCGCCGAGCCGCCGCAGACGCCGGCGGTGCAGACGTCGGGGTTTGTGCAGAACGCGCCGTCGTTGCAGGTGGTGCCGTTCGACTTCGGCGTCGCCACGCAGGTGTCGGTGCCCTCGTTGCAGGTGCCGTCGTTGCACTGGTTGCCGGCCGCGCTGCAGTTGCGCGCCGCGCCGCCGCAGACGCCGGCGGTGCAGACGTCGTTCACGGTGCAGAACGCGTTGTCGTTGCAGCTGGCGCCGCTCGACGGCGCGTTCGCGCAGACGCCGCCCGCGCCGCAGGTGTCGGCGGTGCACGGGTTGTCGTCGTTGCAGTCGCCCGCGCTCTGGCAGCCCGCGCAGTTGGGATCCGTCACGTCGGTGCTGCCGTCGCAGTCGTTGTCGAGGTTGTCCGAGCAGGTCGGGCTGCCCGGCGGGCCCTCGGCGCCCGGCACCGGCGTGTTGACGTGGTCGCAGACGTTGGTGGTCTCGTTGCACGTGTCGGCGGTGCAGGTGCTGGCGTCGCCGCACGCGGTCGCGCCGCCGCCGGCGCAGGTGCCGGCCGAGCAGGCCTCGCCGGTGGTGCAGAAGAGGCCGTCGTTGCAGGTCGCGCCCTGGTTGGCGGCCTGCGCGACGCAGGCGTCGGTGCCCTCGTTGCAGGTGCCCAGGTTGCACTGGTTGGAGAACGCCGAGCAGTCGCGCGCCGCGCCGCCGCAGGTGCCTGCGTTGCACGTGTCACCCGTGGTGCAGAAGAGCGTGTCGTTGCAGCTCGCGCCCTGGTTCGCGGGCTGCGGCACGCACGCGTCGGAGGCCTCGTTGCAGGTGCCGGTGTTGCACTCGTTCGAGGCGCTCGCGCAGTCGCGCGCCACGCCGCCGCAGGTGCCCGCGCTGCACGTGTCGGTGGTGGTGCAGAAGAGCCCGTCGTCGCAGGTCGCGCCCTGGTTGGCGGGCGTGGCCACGCAGGCGTCGCTGCCCTCGTCGCAGGTGCCGGTGTTGCAAGCGTTGCCGGCGCCGGTGCAGTCGCGCACCGCGCCGCCGCAGACGCCCGCGGTGCAGGTGTCGCCGCTGGTACAGAACAGGCCGTCGTCGCACACGGTGGTGTCGGCCACCGGCGCGGGGATACACGCCGCGGTCACCTCGTCGCAGGTGCCGACGGTGCACGCGCCGTCCTGGGCGGAGCAGTCGCGCACCGTGCCGCCGCAGACGCCGGCGGTGCACGAGTCGGCCTCGGTGCAGAACATGCCGTCGTCGCAGGTGGTGCCGGTCACCTTGGGGGCGAGCGTGCAGCCGCCCGCCGCCTCGGTGCAGACGCCGTCGTTGCAGACGTCGCCGAGCGAGGTGCAGTCCTTCGCGGGGCCAGCGCAGGCGCCGGTGTCGCTACAGGTCTCGCCCTCGGTACAGGCGAGGCCGTCGTCGCAGGCCTCGCCGATCGCCTCGTCGTTCACGGCATTTTTGCAGGTGCCGTCGTCCTGGCAGCTATCGATCGTGCACGAGTTGTCGTCGTCGCACTGCGAGTCGTTCACGCACGTCTCGCCGCCGCCCGCATCTATTGTTCCTCCTCCAGAGTCATTGCCGCAGGAGACCAGCGCGAAGGCAATCGCGCACCAGATCGACGCACGAAACGTGTTCTGCATGGCGCGAACCGTAAGGCCGACGCTTCGAGCGAGTCTAGACAATTGGTCTGACCGCTCGGACATCGACTGTTAACAAGCAGGTGAATGTGCGCGCCAGTGCGCACGCGGCTTACCCTCGATTGACATTCCAGGCCTCCGAGTTGACCGTTCAGGTCAGAACGACCCATGGCGCCGCTTCGCGAGCGCCTCGATCACAGCGCGCCGAGCTGCTTCGCGAGCGCCTCGATCGTGCCGTGCACGACCGCCTCGGTGCCGGTGGCGTCGATCTCGATGTGGAAGACGAGCTCGTGGCCCTCGGCGGTCACCGACGATTTGCCGATGACGAAGTTGGCAATGCCGTCCTTCTTCGCGTCGTCGAGCAATGCCTGCGCGGTGGCGAGCGCGACCTTGGTGTCCTCGGGCCGGTCGTAGGACCAGCGCAGATCGCCGCGCAGCTCGTGGGTCAGGTGGATACCGCCCGCCATCCATGTCGGCGCGGGCAGGCCGGGCGCGAACGGCCCGGTCGCGACGGTCGCCGGCAGCGCGGTGAGCCAGAAGGTCTGCGACTCGTCGGTGCGCTTGCGCAGCGGCACCAGCGGGGTGGCACCCTCGGCGGAGTCCTTGCCGTCGAGGCGCGCCTCGACCCACGCCTGGTCGGCCCCGGCGCGCGTCGAGAACAGCATTGTGTGGTCGTCGAGCCAGCCCAGCCAGAAGCCCTTGCCCGCGTAATCGAGGAAGGTGAGCCGGCCCGCGCGGCGCATCGTCGGGTGCGAGAGCGGCGAGTCGAGCAGCTTCAGCACGCACGGCTCGATCTCGTCGCGCGTCCAGCGTCCGGCGACGATGAGATCGATGTTCTGGCCGCCCGGATCGGCGCCCACGCCGAAGCTCAGCCACTCGAGCTCGATCAGCGGATCGAAGCCGCAGGTGCGCATGGCGCGCGCGAGCCAGCGCGGTGGCTTGTCGCCTTTGCGCGCGACGATCGCCTTCTTGACCGGATCGGCGGCGAGCACCTGCGTCCACGACAGCGCCGCGAGCACCGCGGTGTCGCGCGGGTGGTGCTTCCAGATCGACGTGGGCACGCGCCGGGTCAGCGCGTCGCGACGCGGGCCGGGCGGCGGCAGCGGCGGCTCGTCTCTCTTATCGTTGTCGTTCTTTTCGTCGTTCTTTTCGTTGTCGCTCTTCTCGTTCTTGCGCGGATCGGGCGCCGGCCCCGCGTCGCGACGAGCGCTGGTGCTCGCGCTCGGATCCCGCCAGGCGACGCGGCCGACGAACGCGCCGACGCCACCGGCGAGGGCCAGTCCGGCGAGCGCGAGCACCGCGCCCGACCAGCGGGAGCGGCGTCGGGTCTTCTCGGTGGGCAGCGGCCCGCCCGCGCCCGGGCCGGGCGCGCCGCCCGCGCCGGTCGTGGGCTGGTTCGCGAGCAGGCGCGCCGACGCGGTGGCCGCGCTGCGCGGTGTCAGCACGGCGTCGAGCGCCCCGCCCGCCTCGGCCGCCGCGGGTAGATCGAGGGTGCGCCGCGGGCCGCCGAGCTCACCCTGCCCGGCCGCCGCGGCGATGCGCGCGGCCAGCTCGCGCACCGACGCGGGCCGCTTCTCGGCGCGGGTCGACAGCGCACGCAGCAGCTCGGCCTCGAGCTCGGCGGGCAGCGCGACACCGATGGCAGCCGGCGCGAGCGGCGACAGCCGTGACTCGGGATCGCCGTTGTCGTTCCACGGCAGCCGGCCGCAGAGCATGGCGTAGAGCGTCACCGCGAGCTCGTAGATCTCGCTGCCGATCGACGACGGCGCGCCGAAGAAGCGCTCCGGCGCCATGTACGCGGGCGTGCCGCGCACCGCGCCGTCCTGGGTCATCGTCGATAGCGGCGCGTTGTCGCCCTTGGCGATGCCGAAGTCGAAGAGCACGGCCTGCGCGACGCCCGCGGCGCCCGCGGCGCCCGCGGCGCCGCTGCCGCCCGCGGCGCCGACGCGGAGGTAGACGTTCTCGGGCTTCACGTCGCGGTGCAGCAGGCCGCGCGCGTGCAGCGCCGCCAGCGCGTCGGCGAGCTGCGCGAAGAGCGCGAACGCCTCGCCGGGCGCGAGCGCGCCGCGTCGCAGCCGCTCCGAGAGGCTCTCGCCGTCGAGGCGCTCCATGGCCAGATACGGTCGATCGTCGGGCAGCAGGCCGAAGCCGAGCACCTTCACCACGCCCGGGTGATCGATCGCGGCCAGCAGCGTGGCCTCCTGCAGGAACTGCTTCCGCTGGCGCTCGCCGGGCAGAATGTCGGCGCGAAGGACCTTCAGCGCCAGCCGGCGCGGCGCGCCGCCCTCGCCCACCGCCGCGCCTTGCACCTGCCCTTGCACCTGCCGCTCCGCCGCGTAGACGGTCCCGTAGGCGCCTTCGCCGAGCAGGCCGGTGATGCGGAACTCGCCGAGCCTCTCCGGCAAGGCGCTGGCAGCGTCGGCGTCCGCTTCGGCCATTTCGACGTGCTAGCTTACGGGCACTTCAAACATGAACGCCATCGCTATCCGCGGCGTGACCAAGACCTTCGGCGCCTTCGTGGCCGTCGACGATCTCACGCTCGATGTCCCCCAGGGTTCCATCTACGGCTTCATCGGCCCCAACGGCTCGGGCAAGAGCACCACGCTCAGGATGATCACCAACATCCTCTTGCCCGACCGCGGCGAGATCGAGGTGCTCGGCCACAAGGAGACGCGCGCCGCGCGCGACCGCGTCTCGTACCTGCCCGAGGAGCGCGGCCTCTACAAGAAGATGAAGGTGCTGGCGCTGCTGCGTTACTACGGCCAGCTCAAGGGCCGGCCGCGCGCCGACATCGACGTGCAGATCAAGAAGTGGCTCGAGCGCCTCGATCTGACGAAGTGGGCCGACAAGAAGATCGACGCGCTGTCGAAGGGCATGGCCCAGAAGGTCCAGTTCATCGCCGCGGTGGTCTCGCGCCCCGAGCTGCTCATCCTCGACGAGCCGTTCTCCGGGCTCGATCCGGTGAACGCGGTGTCCCTGCGCGAGGCGGTCGTCGAGCTGCGCCAGGCCGGCACGACCATCGTGTTCTCGACCCACGACATGTCGGTCGCCGAGAAGATGTGCGACCGGATCTTCATGATCTACCGCGGCAAGAAGGTCCTCGACGGCACGCTCGACGAGATCCAGGCCATCCACGGCGGCAAGAAGGTGCGCGTCCGCTCGTCGGGCGGCGTGGCCGCGCTGCTCGGCCTGCCCGGCGTGGGTCACGTCGACGACCTGGGCTCGCAGCAGGAGTTCGAGCTGGCCGGCGAGGCGCAGGCGCAGGAAGTGCTGCGCGGCCTCACGGCGCGCGCGAGCGTCTCGTACTTCGAGCTGGCGCGCCCCTCGCTACACGACATCTTCGTCAAGATCGCGCGCCCGGCGCCCGAGCACGTGGAGGTGGTCCATGCGTAAGGCGCTGGTGGTCGCGAAGGCCGAGTGGAACGCGGCGGTGCGCTCGAAGGCGTTCATCATCAGCCTGCTGCTCATGCCGGTCTTGATGGGCGGATCGATCTTTGCGCAGAAGATGGTCGCCGACCACGTCGACGACACGACGCGCAAGTTCGCCGTGATCGACGCGAGCGGCCAGCTCTACGACCGGCTCGCCGAGCGCACCCAGGCGCGCAACCTGCTCGTGGCCGGCAAGGCGGGCCGCTTCGAGCCCGAGCGGATCGAGCTGGGCGCCGGCAAGGATCTCGACGCCGCGCGCCTCGAGCTCTCGGATCGCGTGCGTCGCCGCGAGCTGTTCGCGTTCGTCGAGCTGCCCGCCGACGCGTTCTCCTCGGACAACCCGTCGATCCGCTACTACTCCGACGACCCGACCTTCGAGGACCTGCGCCAGTGGATCGAGCTGGCGGTCAGCGAGGACGTGCGCGTGCACCGCCTGCGCGCCATCGGCGCCGACCCCGAGGTCATCGCCAGGCTGCAGCGGCCGCTCGAGGCCGAGGCGCTCGGCCTGTGGACGCGCGCGCCCTCGGGCCGCATCGTGCAGGCCGAGCCGGTCGACAAGGTGCGCGCGTACATCGTACCCATCGCGCTCATGTTCCTGGTCTTCATGATCGTGATGACCAGCGCGCCGCAGCTCTTGAACAGCGTGCTCGAGGAGAAGATGAGCCGCATCAGCGAGGTCCTGCTCGGCTCGGTGACGCCATTCGAGCTGATGCTCGGCAAGCTCATCGGCTCGGCGGGCGTGTCGCTCCTGCTCGGCGGCATCTACGCCGCGGGTGCGATCGGGGTCGCGAGCTACCTGGGCTACGGCCACGTCGTGCCGCTCTCGCTGCTGCCCTGGCTGCTCGTCTACCTGATGCTGGCGGTGTTCTTCTTCGGCTCGATGTACATCGCGATCGGCGCGGCGTGCAGCGAGCTCAAGGACGCGCAGAGCCTCATGATGCCGGTGATCGTGCTGACCATCATGCCTATGATGGTGTGGACGCTCGTGCTCAAGGCGCCCAACAGCCCGCTCGCCGTGGGCTTTTCGCTGTTCCCCCCCGCGACGCCCTTCCTCATGCTCCTCCGCCTCGCCCTGCATCCGGGCCCGCCCCTGTGGCAGGCCGCCCTCTCCGTCGTGCTCACCCTCGCCTCGACCATCGGCTGCGTCTGGGCCGCCGGAAAAATCTTCCGCACCGGCGTCCTCATGCAGGGCAAGTCAGCGTCCTTCGCCCAGATGATCCGCTGGGTGCTCACGAAGTAGGTGCCGGGACGGTGTTCAGGATCTTACTTTCTTACTTTCGGGCCGAAAGTAAGATCCTGAACACCGTCCCCGAAAGTAAGATTTCAGGAGTCGGCGGAGGCGGGGTCGCGCGGGCGCAGGTAGCGGACGATGCGCACGCCAAGGAGGACGGCGAGGGCCAGGGCGAAGATGAGCGGCTTGGTGACGTCCGCCTTGACGAGCATCCAGTAGTGCAGGACGCCCAGCGGCGCGATCCAGTAGATGCGCTGGTGGAGCTTGCGCCAGCGCGGGCCGCCGAGCCGCTTGATCCAGCCGTCGGTGGACGTGACCGCGAGCGGGATCATGAAGAAGAACGCCAGCAGGCCGATGGTGATGAAGTAGCGGCCAAGGATGTCCTCGATGACACCCTTCAGGCTGAAGAACTTGTCGAGCCACAGCCAGGTCAGGAAGTGCAGGGAGCCGTAGAAGAACGCGAACAGCCCGAGCATGCGGCGCACCCGCGCGAGCACGGGCAGCTCGAAGAAGCGCCGCAGCGGCGTGACGGCGAGCGTGAGCAGCAGGAAGACGAGCGTGAGCGTGCCGGTCGCGTGAGTGATGAACTCGATCGGGTTGGCGCCCAGACGGTCGTGCGCGGCGTCCCAGCCGAGCAGCCCGAGCGGCACGAGCGAGTTCACGAACACCGTGGCCTTGAGGAGCAGAACCTCGGGGCGCTCGCGCTTGCGCGGCTTCGCCTGGCGTGGCAGCGGCGCCGCCGCCGTCGCGACCTTCGCTGGGTCCGTCCCGGCCTGGGGCGGCGTCATCAGAATTGCTTCTTCAGGTCCATGCCAGCGTACAGCCCGGCGACCTGGTCGGCGTAGCCGTTGAACATCAGCGTCTGGCGCTTGCCGAACTCGCCGATGCGCCGCTCGCTCGCCTGGCTCCAGCGCGGGTGCGGCACGTCCGGGTTCACATTCGCGTAGAAGCCGTACTCCTCGGGCCCGGCGGCCATCCACGTCGACGTCGGCTGCTCCTCGAGGAAGCGGATCTTCACGATCGACTTGCCGTTCTTGAAGCCGTACTTCCACGGCACGATCAGGCGCAGCGGCGCGCCGTTCTGGTTGGGCAACGTCTCACCGTAGAGCCCGACGACCAGCAGCGACAGCGGATGCATCGCCTCGTCCATGCGCAGGCCTTCCTTGTACGGCCACGGGATCACGTCGCGCTTCTGGCCGATCAGCTCCTCCGGGCGGTAGAGCGTCTCGAATTCGACGTACTTCGCGCTGCCGAGCGGCTCGACCTCCTTGAGCAGAGACGCGAGCGGGAAGCCCACCCACGGGATCACCATCGACCAGGCCTCGACGCAGCGGAAGCGGTAGGTGCGCTCTTCGAGCGGGAACTTCTTCAGCAGCGCGTCGAGATCGACGACGCCGGGCTTCCTCACCAGGCCCTCGATCGATACCGTCCACGGGCGCGTGGTCAATCGGTGCGCCTCGGCGGCGGGATCGCTCTTGTCGGTGCCGAGCTCGTAGAAGTTGTTGTAGGTCGTGATCTCCTCGAAGGTGTTCGGGGTCTCGCGCGTCTCCCAGCCGCCCCCGCCCGCGGCGTCGGCCGCACGGCCGACCGGGACGTCGAACTTCTCGGTCCGCCGGCTCGACGGCCGCGGGTAAAGCACCTTCTTGAAGGCGTATCCGGTCACCAGCGGCGAGGCCGCCGCGAGCCCGCCCAGCATCAGGGTCCGACGCGACAGATACGTCTTTTTCGGGGTAATTTCGCCAGGTTTCACGTCGCCAGGCTGGCTGCTCTTGATCACCATCCGCGGCTCCTCCGGAGCCTGTCCCACGCGGCTCCTGCGAGCCTAGCACCACGAGTACGACGCCCGCCTACGCCTGTTACAGGGCGGACAGCGCGCGGATCTCGCTTGACGCGGAACGAATATGAAAGTAGTTTTCAAATTCACAGCGATGATTGTCTGTCTCTGTAAAGGCATCTCCGACAAGCACGTTCGCGAATCCATCGCGCGCGGCAACAGCAGCGTCGCGGAGGTCGCTGAGGACTGCGGCGCCGGCACCGGCTGCGGCACCTGCCACGACATGCTGCAAATGATGGTCGACGACTGCGGTCACTCGTCTGCCATCGATCTCGCGCGCGCCGCGGCCCGCGTCGCCGCCAAGCCCACGTGTGCAGACTGTCCTCGCCGTAGCCAGACCGTGGCTGCTATAACCTCGCCCAGTCTTCAAAAACTGGGTGAGGCGGCATGAAGGGTCACGACAAGATCATCGAGCTCCTGAACGAAGTCCTCACGTCGGAGCTGACGGCAGTCAACCAGTATTACATCCACGCAAAGATGTGCCAGAACTGGGGCTACGAGCGCCTCTGGCAAAAGACGCGCGAGGAATCGATCGGCGAGATGAAGCACGCCGATCAAGTCATCAGCCGCGTGCTCTTCCTCGAGGGCGTGCCGAACCTGCAGCGGCTCGGCAAGGTCAACGTCGGCCAGACCGTGAAGGAGCAGCTGCAGCTCGATCTCGACTTCGAGAAGGCGGCGATCGCGCGCCTGAACGACGGTCTCGAGCTGGCGCGCAGCCTGGGCGATGGTGGCACCCGCGAGCTGCTCGAGAAGATCCTCGTCAGCGAGGAAGACCACGTCGACTGGCTCGAGGCGCAGCTGACGCTCATGGAGCAGGTCGGCGAGGGGAACTATCTCTCGCAGCAGATCAAGAACGGCTAGTTACTCGTACCGCGAGGGCCAGTGCGACGCGGCGCTCGCGGAGTAGCGCGCGACCCACGCGCCCCACGCTCCGCCCCGCACGCGCTATCCCCGGCGCCGCCGCGCTCGCCACGCCAGGAGCCGCATCCACACGTACGCCGCGGCCGCCGCACCCACCGCCACGCCTGCCCCCGAGCACATGCGCCGCGTCCCCGGCCCGTCCGCCCAGCGCCGCCCCGGCCCGGTGCCGTCCTCGCCGATCGCCTCGAGCGTCTCGACCGGCGGCGCGCGCGGCACCATGAGCTCGGGCCCCGCGAGCACGATCAGATCGTAGCTGCTCGGCGCGGTCATCGGCTCGACCACGGCTTTGCCGGGCAAGAGCTCCGCGAGCCGGTGCGCGTCGAGCTCGAGGCCGGCGGCGGCGCGGATGGTCGTGTGCTCGAGCGGCGCGGTCGCCCGCTTGATCATCACGGGCGCGATCCCGGCGCCCTCCAGGTGCTCGAGCGCGTTGGGCGCCTGAGCTTCGGCGTCGTCCGCGACGTTGAGCTGGACGCGCGGGCCGACCGCCGCGATCACGATGTTGCCGGTGGGCCCGTCGTCGCCCGCGCTGGCCTCCTCGACCCGCCAGGCGACGCGTCGACCATCAGGTGACCACAGCGGCTCGGCGGTGCCTACGAATGTGCGGTCGCCGTCGCCGGTCGCGAGCGAGGTCCAGCGCCGACCCAGCACGTCGATCTGCAGCACCAGCCGGACCGGCTTGCCGCCCGGGAGGTTGTAGCGGAACTGCCGGCCGTCCCACATCACCACCGCGCCGCCGCTCTGCGCGGTGCCGGTGACGCGCGCCCGCGCGCCCGACGCCGAGACGCGCCCGCGCGGCATGGACAGCGGGTGCTCGGCCAGCCACGCGGTCCACTCGATCAGCCCGGGCGACCCGCTGAACTCGTCGCGCACGACCGGCCGGCCGTTCTCGTCGGTGAGCTCGAGCACGTAGCGGCGGACGCGCCCGGTGCGCGCCTCGTGCGCGACGCCGAAGATCAGGCGCAGCGGCACGACCGACTCGTCGTCGACGGTCTCGAGCGGGTAGTACTCGACCTGGCGCGTGTAGACGAAGTAGTCGCCGGCGGCGGTCCAGCCGAGCACCACGAGCGGCCGGCCCCAGGCGTCGTACTTCACGTCGGGACGGTCCACCTGCGCGGACGCGGCGCCCGCGCTCGCGAGCGCCAGCAGCGCCGCGCTGCCCAGCAGGAGCGCCGCGCGCGTGCTCAACCGAGCGTGATCCAGCCGATGAGCGAGAGCACGGTGAGCACCAGCCCGGCGATCGACGCACCCGCGATGATCCCCGACGAGGCGGGCACGTTGTAGCGCTCCTCGAGCTTGGGCGCGGCGCGCGCCAGGATGTACCCGAACACCGCGCCGGTCGCCATCGCCAGCGAGTCGAACGCCGTGATCACGAACGCGACGCCGATGCCGGCCATGGACGGCAGGTAGGGCCTGATCCTGGGCGGCCCGTAGATCTCGAGCAGCGTGATCACGAGGCCGGCGATGATCGCGATCAGGACCGCGAGGCCCGCGTACGGCGGCAGCGTGGACTTGAACACGGCGACGGCGGTCGGCTGGTCGGTCGCGACCATGAACGCGTGGTCTAGCATCACGAGATCGCCGCGCACCGCCTTGATCTGGTGGTAGAGCGGCCCACCGGCGGCGTCGACGCGCACGTAGTCGCCCACGCGCGTGCCCGCGGCAGCCCGCGTGAAGCGCACCGCCGGCTTGTCGGCGGCGTTCGCGGCCACGGCGATGGCGGCGCCGCCGCGCAGGCTGCCGTCGGGCCCGACGATCTCGGCGGCGAACGGCGCGGCCTGGCCGGTCGCGTCGGGCATGGCCACCGGGACGTCGCGATCGAGGATGAACACGCGGCGCTCGAAGCCGGTGATCGCGTACGCGCCGGCGTTGGGACCCTCGGTGATGCGCAGCGTGTCCCCGATGAGCACGCCCGCCGGCCGCTTGACCACCGTGACCGCCTGCACCGTCGCGGGCACGACCTCGGCGGGGCCGCGGTCGGCGTTCTCGATGCCGTTCGACAGCAGATCGGCGAAGACCGCCCAGGTCTGCGCCGACGGCGCGGGGAACTTGGCCCCGATCGTCTCGCCGTCGCCGACGACGACGCGGTAGGCCATGGTGCAGAACACCGCGCCCGCGAGGATGCCGAAGAACTGCGCGATGAACTGCCGCCGCGGCGAGCCGCCCAGCAGGTAGCCGGTCTTGAGATCGGTCAGCAGGTCGGCGGAGTGCGCCGCGGCGCCGGCGGTGATCGAGCCGGTCATGAGGTTCGTGTAGTAGTTGCCGGGGTGGATGCCGGCGAAGGTGAGCTGGGTGATCTTGCCCAGCGCGCCGATCGGGTTCACGTCGGTCTCGCCGGTGGAGCGGCAGGCGACGATCGACAGCACGAACGACAGCGCGACCGCGAGCACGCTCATCCACACCTGGATGCCGAAAATGATCTTCGCGGCCAGGGCGACCAGCGCGGTCGACGCGATCAGGCCGATGACGAACCACGAGCCGGGGACCTCGACCTCGGCCATGCGGCTGGTGCGTGCACCGCCCGACCGGGCCAGCTTGCCCAGCGAGCCGAAGGCCTGCGCGATCGTGCGCCACTTGAGGCCGAAGTGCAGGAGACTCGCCGCCAGCGCCCCCAGCACGCCCGGCCACACCGACCACGCCATCACCGAGCGGTAGGTCACCACGCCCTCGACGTTCACGGTCACGATGCCGTGCGCGGCCAGCCACGGCGTGATCACACCGAAGAGCACGAGCGCCGCGATGCCCATCGACAGGCCGACGCGGATGCCCATGATCGCGCCGGCGCCGAACAGCAGCGACGAGGTCGGCAGCGCGATGCCGTACGCGTACAGCTTCTGCCCGGCGATCGTCACCCAGGGCAACTTGAGCGTGCCACCGTAAAAGATGGGGTTATCGCGCACGCCGAGCTTCGCGACCTGGCTGGGGATCTCGAGCAGCACGCCGAAGAGCCCGCCGTAGAGCAGCGCGCGCGCCTTGACCACGGCCTCGGTCGCGCTCTCGTGCATCGCCTTGATGGTCTCGGCGCACGCCGTGCCGGCGGGGAAGCGTAGCCGCTCGACGTCGATCATCTGGCGGCGCATGGGCACCGCCATGACGATGCCGATGAACGACACCGCCGACATCCACAGCGCCAGCTCCCACCAGCTCAGCGTGCGCTGCGTGGTGATGTAGAGCGCGGGGATGGCCGAGATCAGCCCCGCCGACGAGAAATAGCCGGCCGCCGAGGACGTGCTGGCGACCGTGTTGTTCTCGAGCTGGGTGAACTCCCCCTTGATGATGCCGGCCGCCTGCAGGGACTTCATGGCGGCGAAGGCGAGGATGGTCGCGGTCAGCGCCATGCCCATGGCCCAGCCGACCTTGAGGCCGATGTACAGGTTGGCCACCGAGAGCACGCCGCCGAGCAGCATGCCGGCGACGATCGCGCGCACTGTGAGCTGCCGCTCGTGCGGCTTGTAGACGTTCTCGAGCCAGTGACGGTCGACCTCGTCCTGCGTCATGTCGCCTTGCGCGCGCGCTGTGGGCAGGTCGGGCGTGGAAGCGGAGCCAGCCATGGCGGCAGGTTTACACGGTTCCCGGCCGGAGCGGGCGCTGTCGTGCGCGCCGCTACGCGCGCGGGCGCCGCGCGCCGACGTTGCGCGCCACCCGGGCGCGCAGGATGGCGCGGACCACCTCCTCGAAGCCGCGGCCCTCGGCGGCGCGGGTCACGTGCGCGGGCTTGTGGACCAGATCGTCCCAGACGTCACGCACGTTGGCGACGCCGATCGAGCGCGGGAAGCCGCGGAACATGGGCTCGTCGTTGAGCGCATCGCCCACATAGATGTAGGGCTCGAGCCGGGTCGGGTTGCCGCCCAGCACCGCGTGCACGACCTTGCGGCAGGCGGTCAGCTTGTCGAAACCGGGCGGCCAGAAGTTCACGTGCACCGACGAGCGCACTGCCGCGTAGCCGCGCGCGCGCAGGAGCGTCTCGATGCGGCGCGCCGCGCGCTCGGGCAGGCGCGTGTCCTCGTTCCAGTCGATGGCGAGGTTCACCTCGGTGAAGGTCGAGTCGGAGGACAGGCGCGCGCCGGGCACCAGCCGGCCGATCTCGGCGGCGTGCGCGTGCATGCGCTCGCGCAGCGCCGGGAGGCCGCGCGCGGGCACGGCGTAGCGCCGCTGCCAGCGCCCGCGCGCGTCGCGTAAGATGGTGACGCCGCCGTTCTCGGTGATCACCGCGGTCACCGGCCAGAGCCGCGCGATGGCCTCGCCCCAGCCCGAGGGCCGCCCGGTGACCACGATCGCGGCCACCCCCGCGGCCTCGAGCGCGGCAAACGCCGCGTACGTCGACGGCGCCAGCTTGCCGCCGGTGGTCATGGTGCCGTCCAGATCCGTGAACACCGCCCGCACGCCATCGAACTTCATAGTGGCCGCTAGGATGCCACGTTTGTTTGGTAGGCTGCCGACGTGCTGGGCGCCGGTTCGAGAGTTGCGCACTACGTGATCGAGGGACACCTGGGCCGCGGCGGCATGGGCGAGGTCTACGCGGCCTTCGACGAGCGGCTCGAGCGGCGTGTCGCGCTCAAGTTCCTGCCCGCGGAGCGCGTGCTCGACGTGGTCGCGCGCGGGCGCATGCTGCGCGAGGCGCGCGCGGCGTCGGCGCTCAAGCACCCCGGCATCGTGACGATCTACGAGATCGGCGACGCGGGCGGCCGCACCTTCATCGCCATGGAGATCGTCGAGGGCGAGACGCTCGCGCAGCTCTCAGGGCGGCGCGGGCCGCTGCCGCCCGTCGAGGCGGTCGGCCTGGTGCGTCAGATCGGCGACGCGCTCGCGGTCGCGCACGAGGCCGGCATCCTGCACCGCGACGTCAAGACCGCGAACCTCATGATCGACGGGCGCGGCCAGGTGAAGGTGCTCGACTTCGGGCTGTCGAAGCGCGTGCCCGGCACCGGCGCGCCGAATTCGTCGCCGCCGCACGCGTCGTCGGGGCTGTACGCGACGGTGACCGGCCAGCAGCCGACCGAGGCCGACGACCAGGAGGGCGTCGATCCGGCCGGTCCCACGATCCTGCCGGTGTCGTCCCCGAGCCCGGCCCCCCCGGCCGCGCGCGCCACGCCGGCCTCGGATCCCATGACCATCCACGGCGCCCGCATGGGCACGCCCGGCAGCGCCGCGCCCGAGCTCATGCGCGGCGAGGAAGCCGACCGGCGCAGCGACGTGTTCTCGCTGGGCATCGTGCTCTACGAGCTGCTGTGCGGCCGCCGGCCGTTCCGCGCCGAGACCATGACGGCGCTGATCGAGCAGGTCAGCGCGGGCGCGTACGAGCGCGCCAGCCAGGTGAACCCGGCGGTGAACGCGCACCTCGACGCGACCATTGCGCGCGCGCTCGAGCCGCAGCGCGACGATCGCTTCGCGACGATCGGTGAGCTCGTCGACGCGGCGGTCGCGGCGGTCGGCGGCGCGGGTGCGGGTGCGCGCGGCGCGGCGGGCGCGCGCGGCGCGCTGGGTGCACGAACCTCGGGACGCCGCCTCGCGCTGGCCGCGGCGGCCCTGCTGGGCGCCGGTGGCGCCACCCTCTGGCTCGTGCGCTCCGGCGCGACGAGCGGCGCGGGCGGGGACGGCAGCTCGACGCTGCCGGCAGCGATCGTGGCCAACGCCGCGCCGGTTCAGAGCGTACCGAAGCCCGCACCGGCGCCGCGCGCGCTCACGCGCCTCGGCGGCTGCGCCTACGCGCCCGCATTCGCCGACGACCGCACCGTCGCCTTCGACCTCACGATCGGCGAGGAGAACCACCTGTGGAGCGTGCCGCTCGCGGGCGGCGCACCGCAGCAGCTCACCCGCGGCAGCTTGACCGAGTGGCGCGCGATGCCCGGCCGTGAGCCGGGCGAGGTCGTCTACCTGGTCTCGAATCCGGCCAGCAACACCGGCGAGGGCGCCGGCGTCGCGGTGATGGACCTCGCCGGCGAGCGCAGCCAGATGGTGCTCAACCAGCTGGTGGTGACCGCCGCCTTCATCGGCGACGAGCTCTTCTACCTGCGGCGCGACGGTGCCGAGCTCCGGCGCGTGCACGACGGCGTCGACGAGGTCGTGCTCACCTTCCCGGGCGACATGACCGTGAAGATCATGGGCGTGTCGCACGACCAGAGGCGCGTCGCGCTGCTCGCGGGCGCGCCGGGCACGCCGCGCGTGTGCCGCCTCGACCTCGTCGACAAGAAGGTCGAGTGCCTGAAGACGCGGCGCCTGGGCCCGGGCCGGCCGGCGTTCTCGCTCGACGACACGTGGATCTACTACGCCGGGTTCCAGGGCATCGGTCGCGTGCGCGTCGACGGCAGCGCCGACGAGCTGGTGCTGCCCGACGTGTTCGCGCTGGGCGGCGTCGCGGTGTCACCCGACGGCGGACAGCTCGTCTACTCCGACTGCTACGCGCGTGGCGCGCTGCTCGACACCGGCGAGACGCCGCCGCGCGAGCTGACCGCGTCGGGGCGCATCGGGGATCCCGCCGCCGGGCCCGACGGCCGGGTGGCTTACGCGCTCGCCACCGCCAGCGGTAGCGCGCTCATGCTGCGCCAGCCCGACGGTACGACGCGGCAGCTCGTCGGCCCGTTCGATCGGCGCATCGGCCAGCCGCGCTTCTCGCGCGACGGCCAGCACATTGTCTTCGTGCTCGCGGGCGTCGGGCTCTACACGCTGCAGCTCGACGGCGCGCAGGTGCTCGCGCCCATGTCGCTCACCACCGACGCGAGCGATGGTGATCCGGCCTGGCTCGCCGACGGCAGGATCGCCTTCACGCGCACCGGCGGCGACGCCGCCGGCTCCTACGTGGTCGACCTGCAGGGCGGCACACCCAGACGCCTGGGCAACGTGCCGAGGCGCACCATCGGCACGCTCGCGAACGGCCGCGTGCTCTTGCTCGGGGTCGATTCGGTGAGCTTCTTCGAGTGGGATCCGGTGCGCAAGCGTGAGTACAAGTCAGCGATCTCGATGGGCGAATACGGCCGCGTCGTGGGTGTGGCGACGGCGCCGGGCGGTCGCTGGCTGGCGGTGCAGGCGGGCACCTTCGCCCAGCGCGTGTACCGCTTCGATCTATCCCTGGCGAAGCCCGAGCCCGAGCTCGCGTTCGAGGCAAAGAAGGGCCAGACGATGGGCACGATCGCGATCACCGACACGGGTCACGTGCTGGCCGCGCCGATGACCTGGTCGGGCGAGCTGAACGTGCTGGAGGCGGCGCCCGGGCAGCGGTTCTGAGCGCGCGGCAAACAAGGCGCGATCCATTCAGGATCAAGGAGCGCGCGGCGGAGGTCCGTGCCGCGGATCGCATCCTGACCGCGGCCCGGTCTGGCATGCGTTCTGCTTTCGCTCGACCACGGAGGCCACTCATGACCACGACTCTTCCGGCGACATCACAAGCTGGGACCAGCAGCCATCGCGCGTCCTCGATGCTTACACTCGCCGGGTTCATCCTCGTCTGCCAGGCGGCCGGCCTGCTCGGTACGTTGTTCGGCAACACCGGCTTCTATCGAGAGCTCCAGCAGCCCGCCTGGGCGCCGCCTGCGGCGATCTTCGGGCCCGTCTGGATCGTGCTCTACACGCTGATGGGCGTCGCGGGCTGGCTGGTGTGGCGAGCGCCCGCGTCGCCGGCGCGGCGGCTGGCGCTCACGTTGTTCGCCGTCCAGCTCGTGCTGAACGCGATGTGGACGCCGATCTTCTTCGGCCTGGAGAACATCGCGTTGGCGCTCGTGGTGATCCTCGCGATGGTGCTGACGATTGCGGCGACCACGGCGCGGCTCTGGAAGGTGTCACGCCCGGCGTCGTTCCTGTTCGTGCCGTACCTGGCCTGGGTGGGCTTCGCAGCGGCGCTGAACTTTGCGCTGTGGCAGCTGAACGGATGACGGAGCGGGTGCGCGGGGCGCGCGGGTCCGAGGCGCACGCTGTGGCGCGGCCGCACACCAGTGGCGGGTCATGGGGCTCACGTTTCGCGCGATTCGCCGAGGACCTCGAAGTCCACGAGGCGCTGCAGCAGCGCGCCGTCCACGGTCACACCGTCCTCGCGGCGCATCTCGGCGAGCACCTCGACGACCGGCCGGCCGTCGAAGCGATGCAGTGAATCGATCAGCGCCGTGGGCAGCTCGATCGGGTCGTACGCACGGTAGGTGCTGACGCGGCACGAGCCGCCGGCCTGGGGCAGCACGTGCAGCGCGCGCGCCCGCAGCCGGCGCGGCACCTCGTGGGATTGCACCCGCGCGTGGGCGGCGGTGAGCAGGACGAGCTGCGCCTTCAGCTCGACGCCGCCGAGCGCGCACAGCTCCGACCACGGCACCGCGCGCGCGATCGCCCAGGACGCGCGGTAGAAGGCACGCTCGCGATCGACCCAGTCGCCCCAGCCGAGCGCGTACGCCGCGGGATCCGGCGGCGGCGGCGACTCGACCTCGGGGCTGGTCGGAAAGGCGCGGCGCAGCGCGCCCGCGCCGAGGCCGGTCTCGAGCACGCAGTGGCGCGCGAGCGCGTGCTCGGCCGCGCGCAGCGTCGCCTTCACGGCGCTCCAGAACTCGCGGCCGAGCGCGCCGCGGTCGTGCCGGCAGAACCAGGTCGCGCACACCGCCTCGCGGTACGCCCAGATCGTGCAGCCGCCGCGTTCCTCGGCGTAGTGTGGGCAGCGTAGGCTGGGCGTGCGGCCGAAGCCCTCGGCCGAGCGCGTCGCCTCGCGGTAGAGCAGGTCGTAGGCCCACGGGCGCGCGAGCCCGAGCGGCGAGACGCCGTCGCGGGCATCGATGCGGCGCTCGACCGAGGCGCGTCCGGCGGCGAAGCCGGCGCTGTCGTCCTCGAGCATGGCGCCGACGAGGAAGTTGGCGAGCTGCGGCTGGTAGGTGCAGCACTTCGTCGACTCGTCGAAGTAGGCGATGTCGGAGGGCGCGGAGGGTGCGCGCGCTGCGGTCGGCGCGGGTGCGGCAGGTCGGCACATGACGCAGCGGTCGCACGTCGCCGTTTGCTCCTCGGGCGCCGCGGCGCCGAGGGCCTCCTGCAGCCACTGCTCGTGAAGCGGAGGTAGCGTTTCTCCACTGTAGTACCCTCCTGGAAGCATGCCCAGGGGCCGTCTGCTCGTTGCCGATCGCAACCTCGAGTTCCTCGGCAAGACCAACGACGTGCTGCGGGCCGCCGGCTACGACGTGGTGCAAGCGCACGACGGGCGCCGCGTGCTCGAGCTGGTGGTCTCGAAGGCACGACCGGTCGACGGCCTGATCTTGCACTTTGCGCTCGACGGCATCGACGGCATCGAGGTGTGCCGCCAGCTGCGCGATCGTGACGAGACCCTGCCCTGCTACCTCATGATCCCGCACGACGACGACGAGCTGGTCGCGCAGTGCCTCGAGGCCGGCGCGCGCAACGTGCTGGTGCGTCCGCTCAAGCGCACCGAGCTGCTCTTCGCGGCGCGCTCGCTGATGAACCTGCGCTCGCTCCTGCGCGCGGCGCGCGGCGGCGGTGACGGCTCCGCGGCGATGGTCTCGCGGCGGGCGCCCCCGCCTCCGCCGCACGGCAAGAACGCCGACGAGCGCGCGAGCTTCTTCCAGTTCGAGCTGTTCAAGCGGTTGCTCGCGATCGAGCTGAAGCGCTCCAAGCGCTACGACTTCCCGCTGTCGCTCCTGCTGGTGGCGCCCGACGGCGAGCCCATTCTGTCCCTCGCGGCCGGCGGCCACGTCGAGGGCTTCGACGCCGACGCCAGCCAGATCGTCGCGCGCGCCGTACAGCAGGCCATCCGCGACATCGATATCCCCATGCACTTCGCCGACGACATCCTCATGGTCGTCATGCCGCACACCGACGCCGACGGCGCCCACCTGGTCGCCGAGCGCATCCGCCGCAAGGCCCGCTCCGGCGAGGGCGCCATCACCGTGTCCATCGGCGTCACCAGCATGACCGGCGCCGCCAAGCCTACCTACGCCCAGCTCGTCGCGCGCGCCAAGCTCGCCCTCCGCGCCGCCCGCAAGGCCGGCGGCGACTCCGTCCGCGTCGGCTGACTTCGGGGACGGTGTACAGGATCTTACTTTCTTACTTTCGGGCCGAAAGCAGGAAAGTAAGATCCTGTACACCGTCCCCGAAAGTAAGATTTCAGGCGGGAGTGCCCTGGCGCTGCACGCGGCGGGCAACTTCGAGGAGGGGCTCGAAGCGGTAGTCGTGGGCCAGGCGGCCCAGGGTGGCCTCGAAGGCTCGCTGCTTGACCGAGAGCGAGGCGCGTAGATCGGGCTGACGGGCGACCAGCTCGGCGGGGATGCCGTCGCGGTCGGCGTCGATGAGATCGATGCCGTGCAGCTCGAAGTTGAAGAACGGGCGCGCGAGCATGTCGTTCATCCAGCGCGCCCGCAGCGCGGTGGGCGCGAGCAGGAGCGACGTGCCGATCGCGGGGATGCGCAGGCCAGGGGTCACCGCGATGGGGAGCTCGACCAGCGGCGACTGCCCGCGTCGCCATGGCGCGCGCGGGTGTGGCCGGTACGGGTCGCAGGGCGCGGTCAACGCGCGCGGGTTGGTCATGACCGCGCCGCTCTTGCGCCCGAGCACGCGCAGGCCCGCCATGACCACCGCCTTCGCGGCGTAGTAGCCCGGCGCCGGGAACATCGACGAGTCGTAGACGTAGCCGAGCGACGCCAGCGCCTCGAGCATCGCCGGCGACAGGTCGTAGCCGGGCGCGCGGAAGCCGAGCGGCGCGACGCCCGCCGACGCCTCGGTGATGATCGCGTGCGCCCGCGCGATCTCGTCCTTCGCGCGCGCCGCCGGCCAGCGCGCCATGTCGTAGGCGTGCTCGTGGCTGTGGCTCGCGACCTCGTGGCCGGCCGCCAGCATGTCGCGCACGAGCGCACGAGCCGCCTTGCCCGCAGCGCCGCCCGCCGCCAGGTCCGAGCCGACGACGAAGAACGTGGCGCGCACGCCGTTGCGCGCGAACACGTCGAGGAAGCGCGGCACCGCGCGCCGCAGCACCACGTCGGCGAGCGCCAGCGGGTGCGGCCCGAGCGCATGGATGCGGTAGTAGCAGGAGAGCGGATCGAGATCGACGCTCACGCTGCAGACGCGTGCGTGCACAGCCGTAGCCCACGGGCCACCGCCTTGCGGCATCGTCAGGCCTTGCGGCTCCGCTGGACCTTGCGGTTCAGACGGATCGCCACCGTCAGCTTGACCAGATTCTTGAGCACGTTGGGCACGCGCTTGGTCAGGTTGATCGACGGCTTGCGCTTCTCCTTGATGACCAGCGGGATCTCGACGACGCGCTTGTGCTCGCGGCCCGCGCGCACCACCAGCTCGGAGGCGAACAGGTCCTTGTCGACGATGCAGTGGCCGACGGTGTCGAGCAGCGCCTCGCGCCGGAACGCCTTCAGGCCGTGCGTGTCGGTGCCCTTGAAGCCAACCGCGACGCGCAGCATGCCGTTCAGCACCAGCGTGGCCGCGTGGCGGAACAGGGGCCGGTCGTCCTGCGCGCCCTCCATGACCTTCGAGCCGACCACCAGGTCGGCCTTGCCGGCCTCGAGGATGGCCATGGCGCGCGTGTAGAAATCGACGTCGCAGAGGTCGATCTCGTCGCAGATCACGAAGGTGCCGCGCGCGCGCAGGATGCCCTCGCGCAGCGCCTTGCCGTAGTTCGGCTCGCCCAGCGAGTGCACCTGCACCTGCGGGGCGGTGCGCGCGTACTCCTGGCCGAGCTCGACGGTGCGGTCGCGCGAGCCGTTCTCCGAGACCAGGATCTCGTAGCTCCACGGCAGCGCGGCCAGCTTGGCGCGCAGCTCCGTCAGCGAGTCGAGGAGGATCTTCTCCTCGTTGTATACCGGGATGACGATGGAGACGTACGGCGTTTCCGCGCCCATGAGGAGGCCGGTACATAGCACGTTTCTTGCGCCGACACCCTCGGTTCGACAGGATGTCATAGTGGTAGCCACGGTCATGGGGACGCGCGCCCGACAGGAGCTCGAGGAAGCCCTCGATCGTTCGCGTCGCGAGGAGCTCGACGAGCTGCATCGCGCCTGGCGCGGCGCGCGCCGCTCCAGCCTGCTCCTGGCCTGGGCCGGCGCCTGGTTGCGCCGGCAGAAGCGCGCCACCGCCGAGCCGCTGCCCGACGTGCGCAGCGGTGAGGTCGGCCTCACCTGGGCCGGCCACGCCTCGGTGGTCATCCGCTACGCGCGCCTGGTCGTCGCCGCTGACCCCATGCTGGGCGGCCGGCTGGGCCTGGTGAAGCGCGCGGTCTCGGCCGGGCTCACGCCCGCCGAGATGGGCGACGTCGGCCTCATCCTCATCTCGAACGGCGATCCGGATCACCTGCACGTGCCGACGCTGGCACAGATGCCGCGCGACGCGACGGTGGTGCTGCCGCCGCGCTGCGCCGGCCGGGTCTCGCAGCTCGGCTTCGCGCGCACCGTCGAGCTGGGCGCCTGGCAGTCGCTGTCGCACCGCGGCGTCGAGGTCACCTCGGTGCCGGTGCACCACGAGTCGGAGCGCGGGCGCGGCTCGTGCGCGTGGTTCGTGCGCGGCGACGGACCGAGCGTGCTGTTCTGCGGCGCCTCGGGCTACGGCGCGCACTGGCTCGAGGCCGGCCGCCGCTTCCGCCCCGACGTAGCGGTGCTGCCCATCGGCGGCTACGCCCCGGCGCGGCTGCGCGATCACTTCATGTCGCCGCTCGACGCCCTGTTCGCCTTCGAGGATCTGGGCGCGCGCATGCTCATCCCGATCCGCCACGGCACCTTCCAGCTGTCCTACGAGCGGCTCGACGAGCCGCTGCGCTGGCTCGCCAACCTCGTCGAGGAGCGCGGCCTCGAGGGCCACGTCGGCACGCTCGCCCCCGGCGCATCGCGCAAGTTCACCGTCGCGACGCCGTAGCCACGCCGTAGCCACGCCGTAGCCACGCCGAGTCCCTCCGTAGCCGCGCCGAGTCACTCCGTAGCTCGGCCGTCGCCTCCCCTGCGCGCGGCCTTCCGCCACCTCGCCCCTTCTGCTACGGTGCGCGGCGACAGTGGATGACGATGCCGCCTCGTTGGCTTGAAAAACTCGAATCGCGGCGGGAGCTTGTGTACCCGATCGCGGTCGCACTCCTCGCTGCCCTCGTGCTCCTGCCGCTCATCGGCAGCTACGGCCTGTGGGATCCGCAAGAGTTCCCGCTCGCCGACCTGGCGCGTGAGGTCTCGCGCACCGGCGACTACGCCTCGGTCTACGCGACGCGGCCGCCACTCTCGGTGTGGCTGTCGGCGTTCGGCGTCTCGCTGTTCGGCCCCAGCGAGCTGGCGGTCCGCCTGCCGCACGCGCTGCTCGGCATCGGGGGCGCACTCGCCACCTACGGCATCGGACGGCGCCTGCGTGGCCCGCGCACCGGGCTCATCGCCGCGGCCGTCTTGGTCGCGACGCCGCTCTACCTGTTCCAGGCGCGCCAGCTGAACACCGACATGGGCGGCCTGGCCGGCTCGGCGATCGCCATGTACGGCCTCATCGGCCTGGCCTGGCCGGGCCTGCACGCTCGTGGCCCCGCCGCGCTGCGCTACCTCCTCGACGGCTCCGCCGCCGCGCTCGGGCTGCTGCTCTGCTTCCTCGGCCACGGCCTGGTGCTGGGTGTGGGCGTGCCGCTCGCGGCGCTCGCGCTGGCGTCGACCGCCGCGGCCGCCGCGCGCTTCGTCGATGCCGAGGCCGTCACCGGCAGCGCCAGCGCGGTCGCGCGCACCCGCGCCGAGGCCCTGCTGCGCCGCCGCCACCAGCTCGTCGCCGCCGTCGCCGGCCTGCTCGCGGTCGGCGTGTTCGTGCTCTGGTACGATGCCCAGGACGCCAAGGGCTACCAGAAGCTCCTGGGCGGCTTCTTCCGCGCCGGCGCCGAGCCGCCCGCGACCGCGACTTTCGACTACCTCGTCGATCAGCTCGCGTTCGGCCTGTTCCCGTGGACCGCGCTCGCGCCCATCGCGGCGGTGCGCCTGGCGCTGCCGCGGCGCGGCGATCGCGTGGCCTGGGGCGGCTTCGTGGTGCTCGCCTGGGTGGCCGGCGCCTATGTCGTGGGCGCGCTGTGGGTGCGCGAGATGGGCGACATCCGCTACCCGGGCCTGGTCGCGGTCGCGCTCGCCGTCGGCATGCTGCTCGACGATCTGCTGGCCGCGCGCGGCGACGCGCCGGCCCGCTGGCCCTCGGCTGCCAGCGGGCTGCCGCTGCTCGGCCTGTTCGCGCTGTGCGCCGCGGTCCAGCTCGGCCGCGACATCAAGGAGTTCCCCGAGGAGCTCGCGTCGGTGCACCTGCTCCAGACCATCAAGTTCCCCGCGGTGGTCAAGCTGCAGCGCGTGCTCATGTACGTGGGCCTCTTGTTCGGCCTGCTCGCCGCCTTCGGCATGTCGACCGCGGCGCGCCCCGAGCTCGCGAAGCGCGAGCCGCTCGACCGCACCGGCCTGCACCGCGTCGCGATCTGGTTGCTCGACGCCACGCGCGCGCTCGCCGACGCGCTGCGCCCGCTCGCGTCGCCGGTGATGGGCTTCTTCCGCGGCTACGGCCTGCTCGCCATGATCGCGGTCGGCGTGCTGACCGGGCTGTTCCTGTCGCTCGTCTACACGCCGACCCTGTCCGGGCACTTCTCGTACAAGAACGTGTTCGACGTCTACTTCGACCGCAAGCAGGGCGACGAGCCGATCGGGGTCATGGGCATCCCGGGCAGCGGGCCTGACTTCTATGCGCACGGCAAGCTGGAGCGCCTGAACGACCTGCCCACGCTGACCGCGTTCCTGCGCCGCGAGGGCCGCGTGTTCGCGGTCGCGCCCGCGACCGAGCTGTGCGCGATCCACCAGGCGGCGACCACGACCGGCTTCCCCTACCACGTGGCCACCGCCGAGAACTCGCGCTTCTTCCTGTACACCAACCGGCTCGGCAGCGGCGAGCACGACCAGAACCCGCTCGCGCGCATGATCTCTCGCGAGGCGCCGACCCCCAGGCAGACGCTGACCGCGACCTTCAAGCCGGCCACGGCGGGCCAGAAAGGTGAGCTCGAGCTGCTCGGCGTGGACATGCCGGCGAGCGTGTCCAAGGGCTCGACCTTCCAGATGAAGCTCTACTACAAGGTCGTCGAGAAGCCGTCGACGAACTACCAGGTGTTCGTGCACTTCGACAAGGGCGTGCGCTTCCAGGGCGACCACTGGCCGCTCGGCAACCTCTGCGGCACGCAGTACTGGCAGGTGGGCGACTACGTGACCGACACCTTCGAGGTCACCGCCGGCGAGGCGCTTTCGCCCAAGGGCGTCTACGAGGTCTATACCGGCCTGTTCACAGGCGGATCGGGCAACTGGCGCAACATGACGGTAGCCAGCGGCAACGCGGACAAGAACAACCGTGTGCGCATTGGTCAGATCACTTTGAGGTGATACGACACCGTGGCCTGACCGCCTGTCGTTTCCGCTTGGCCGCGCCTCGGGCAAGCGGTATGACCCGAAGAGCAGGCAGTTCACCAGGAAGCGGGGTCTCGCGATGGTCTCGAGAAAAGACCGGCGTACCGGAGAGCGGCCCATCGACGAGGATCGTCGCTTGGTGACGGGCCGTGACCGTCGTCAGTTCGAGCGGGTGCTGGTCGACCTCGAGGTCGACTACCGCTGCGAAGACACATTCCTGTTCGCCTACATCACGGACATCAGCGCGATGGGCATCTTCGTGCAGACGCGCAGCCCCGAGCCCGAGGGCACCCGGCTGAACCTTCGTTTCATGGTCCCCGGACAGGCCCTGCCCTTCGAGCTCGAGGGCGAGGTCATCTGGGTGAACCCGTACCGGCCCGGCGATCGCGAGAACCTGAACCCGGGCATGGGCGTCCGCTTCGTGGACCTCACCCAGGCGGATCGCGAGCGCCTGACCGTGCTGGTCAAGACCTTCGCGTACCTCGACGATGACACCGCCGACGGCGACGAGGCCGGGGACGACGACGAAGACGACGTCGACGACACCCACGGCGTTCCCACCGGCCGCGCGTAGCGTCCGCCGCTAGCCGCGGCCCGAACGCTCGTCGTCGTCCGCGTCGCCCGCGCCGCCGCCGCCCACGCCACCGTCGGGCTCTTCCTCGGTCGGGATCCGGTACGACTCGCTCAGCCAGTTGCCGAGATCGATCAGCCGGCAGCGATCGCAGCAGAACGGGAACGCCGCGTTCTCGGCGCGCGGCAGCGCGGGCTTCTTGCAGGAGGGGCACGCCATGGCTAGAGACCGCTGCCTTCCTTGCGGTCGAGCCCGTAGTACGCACACTTCTGGATCAGGTTGGAGCGGCTGATGCCGAGCTCCTTGGCGAGCTGCGACTTGTTCCAGTGCGTGCGGGTGAGGCCTAGCTGGATCATCTCGCGCTCCAGGGATTCGACCGCATCCTTGAGCGTACCCGCGGGGATGGCCGAGCGCACGGCGCTCGCGCGTCCGACGCTGACGCCGTCGGCGTCGCGCACGCGCGACGAGACCAGGTCGAGCGGCAGCACGTCGAGGTCGCCGCCCAGCACCAGCAGCCGCTCGATCTCGTTCTCCATCTCGCGGATGTTGCCGGGCCACGGGTAGCGGTTGAACGCCTCCATGATCTCGGGCGCGAGCCGCGGCATCTTCGACGACGCGCCCTTGCCGCGGTAGTGCTTGCGCATGAAGTGCTCGATGAGCATGGGCAGGTCTTCGGGTCGGTCGCGCAGCGGCGGGATGAACAGGCGGATGACGTTGATCCGGTAGTACAGGTCCTCGCGGAACTCGCCGCGTGCGACCATCTTCTGCAGATCCTTGTGGGTCGCCGCGATCACGCGCACGTCGACCTGGCGGGTCTCGGTCGAGCCGACCGGCGTGAACGTGCCCTCCTGCAGCACGCGCAGGAGCTTCACCTGCAGCGCCGGCGACATGTCGCCGATCTCGTCGAGGAAGAAGGTGCCGCCGTCGGCGATCTCGAACAGGCCTTTCTTCTGCGCCACCGCGCCGGTGAACGCGCCCTTGGAGTGACCGAAGAGCGCGCTCTCGAGCAGGTTGTCGTTGAAGGCCGAGCAGTTCTGCACCACGAAGGTGCGCTTGGCGCGCGGGCCGTTGTAGTGGATGGCGCGCGCGACCAGCTCCTTGCCGGTGCCGCTCTCGCCCTGCACCAGCACCGTCGAGTCGCTCTCGACGATCTTCTCGAGCAGGCGAAACACGCCCTGCATGGCGCGCGAGGTGCCGACGATCTGCTCGAAGCGGTACTTCTCGCCCAGCTCGCGCGCCACCGCCAGCTTCTCGTCGGCGCGCGCCTTGAGCTCGGCGTGGTAGACGGCGATCTCCTGCGCGCCGAACTCGAGCAGGTCCATGAGGTGCTCGAGGCTCTCGCCGGAGAGCTGAGGGATCTTCTCGCGCTCGAGATCGGTCACCGGCTGCGCAAACAGCTGGGTGGCGTCGATGAGCGTGCGCCGCTGCTTCTCGCCCAGGGCCTCGCGCATGCTGCCGCCGGTGTACAGGAAGCCGGCCAGCTCGCCCTCGAGGGTGATGGGCGCGGCGACCACGTCGAAGCCCAGGTGGCACGGGTGGACCACGGCCTTGCGCTTGGCGCCGGCGTTCGAGCGCAGCTGGTCACGGGTCAGGCGGACGCTCTCGTTGCAGCGGCGGAAGCCCTCCTTGGAGAACAGGGACAGCCGGCAGAACTCGTTCTGCGGCGGGACGATCTTGCCGTCGGCGTGCGCCAGCGTGTAGCCCTTGGCGTCGGCGATCGCCAGCTCCACGCCCCACCACTTGCGGATCACGCCCTTCAGCAGCTGGATAGAATGAAGCTTCTCGTAAGGACGCAGATCGACCATCAGGGGCGAACGAATATATCATCCGCGCGTGGCCAAGAGCGGCGGTACGACCCGCACGCGCACGCGAAATGACGAACGCGAGGGTGCGCCCGCCCGCGATCGTCGGGTCGCGATCGGGGGCGAGCTGCTCGATCCCGGCCGTCACGTGGTGCGCCTGGGCATGCCCGGCGCCGAGCGCGAGGTCTCGCTCGGGGTCGTCGTGGGCAAGCGGCGCGGCCCGCGCGCGTTCGTGATCGGCGGCACGTCGGCGCAGGACGGCTGTGGCCTGGCCGTGGCGCGCGGCATCGTCGAGGCCATCGAGCCCGACGCGCTGGCCGGCAGCGTGCTCGCGCTCGGGCTCGCCGACGCCGCAGTCATCGTGCCGGGCGCGCCCGACGAGGGCGACGATTCGCCGCGCGCGCGCGCGGCGCGCTGGCTGCTCGCGCTGCTCACCGGCAAGGCCGCCTTCGGCGTCGAGGTCCGCTCGGGGCCGGCGGGTCGCACCACCTGGCCGCACCTGCGCGCGGATCTGCGCGAGGAAGGCCTCGGCGCGCTGGCGCGCGCGTTCGGCGCCGAGATCGTCGTCGACGCGCCGGGTGCCCCGGGCTCGCTGCGCCGCGCCGCGAGCGGCTCGGGCGTGCCCACGCTGGTCTTCGAGGGTGGCGAGGTCGGCCGCTGGGACGGCGCCTTCGTCGAGCGATCCGTCGACGGCGTGCTCAACCTGCTGCGCGCGCGCAAGATGCTCGCGGGCAAGCCCGAGCGCGCGCCGTGGCACGCCACGGTGCACGAGGCGACCTGGCTGAGCGCGCCCGCGGCCGGCTGGCTGGTGCCGATGCAGCCCGCCGGCGCGCTGGTCGCCGGCGCCGAGGTGCTCGCGCGCATCCACGACGCCGCCGGCCACACCGTCGCCGAGCTGACCTCGCCCGGGCGCGCGGTCGTGCTGGTCGCGCCCGCGACCGCGTGGACCGACGCGGGCGCGTCGCTCGTGCAGCTCGGCCGGCTCGGCCCGCGCGCGCTCGCCCGCGCCGCCGCTGCCTCGTCGCCGCCGCGCCACCGCGTCGGCTGGTGCGAGTGGGTCGCGCTGCCCGAGCTCGGCATCGGCCGGCTTTCGGCCAAGATCGACACCGGCGCGCGCACCTCGGCGCTGCACGTGCGCTCGATGAAGCCGGTCGGCGAGCGCAACGGCAAGCCGCTGCTCGAGGTCCGTCTGCCCACCGGACGCCGGCCCAACTCGGGCAAGGGACGGCTCACGCGCGTCGAGGTCGACGAGTACGTCGTCGTACGCGACTCGGGCGGCCACGAGGAGCGCCGTCCCGTGATCACGACGACGCTCTCGCTGGGTCCGATCACGCGCCGCGTGCGCGTCTCGCTGACCGACCGCGGCGACATGCTGTTTCCCATGCTGGTCGGCCGGACAGCCCTCGGCGAGGACTTCGTTGTCGACGCCGCCGCACGTAACCTGCTGTCCTGACTCGATTTTTATAGCACGGTGGTCGCGACCATGCGAGGCCGTGTAACCTGGACCACGTGCGATTTACTGTACGGGCACTCACGCTCCTGAGCGCTGGCGTCGCCATGGCCCTGGGCGCCTGCGCCTTCGATGGCAACGGCCTGGACCTCGACAGGCGCGCTGACGGCGGCTTCGAGGACGTCGACGCGCCGAGCGAGCCCGTCGATGCCGCCGCCGCGGTCGACGCGAGCGGCACTCCCGACGTGCCCACAAACGAGCCACCCGACGCCGCGGCTCCCGACGCCCCCGCGAGCCTGCCCGATGCCGCGGTCATCCCCGACGCCGCGCCGCAGCCCGACGCCGGAGCGTGTCCGCTCGGCTACGTCGCCGGCACGGTCCAGACCGGCAGCTGCTACCGCCTCGTGCAGACGCCGCGCAGCTGGACGCAGGCCGAAGCCGACTGCGCCGACGACGCCGTGGGCGCACACCTCGCGGTGGTGAGCAACCTCGGTGAGTTCCAGGCCTTCCAGAACGCACTCGGCAACGACATCTGGCTGGGTGCCTCCGACCGAAAGACCGAGGGCACCTTCCTGAACGTCACCGGCGGACCGATGCTCGACAACGCGAGCCTCTGGGCGCCCAACCAGCCCGACGAGGGCGGCAACGGGGCCGCCATGCCCGAGGACTGCGTCGCCATCCGCGACAACGGTCTGAACGACGACGGCTGCGGCGATCCGCACTTCTATCTCTGCGAGATCGACGGCGTTCCGCCCGATCCCAACGCCTTCTGACGCGCGCAACTGCGCTATGCTCGTGCCGATGGGCGTCGCCCACGCACACGGTCACGGCCACGGTCCCGACGATCACGATCACGACGGTGACGGTCATGCGCGTCCCGCCGTGCCGCCGCCGCACGGCGCCACCTGCCAGCAGCTGCCCGGCCAGGCTCGCGTCTCGCTTGCCGACGCCGAGCGCGGCAAGGACTACCGCCGGCTGCTGATGACCATCGCGCTCACCGGCGCGATCTTCGTCGCCGAGATCATCGGCGGGCTCTGGTCGGGCTCACTCGCCCTCCTGTCCGACGCCGGTCACATGCTGACCGACGTATCGGCGCAGATCATCTCGCTGTTTGCGCTCCTGCTCGCGGCGCGCCCCGCCGACTCGAAGCGCAGCTATGGCTACCGCCGACTCGAGATCCTCGCCGCGCTCGCCAACGGCGTGCTGCTCGGGGTGCTGTCGGCGTACACGCTGTACACCGCGGCGAAGCGCTTCGACTCACCGCCCCAGGTGCACACCGAGGTCATGCTGGTGATCGCGGCCATCGGCCTGGTCGCCAACGGCGTCGCGGCGCTGCTCCTGCACGGCTCGCACAGCCTCAACGTGCGCGGCGCGTACCTGCACATCGTCTCCGACATGCTGTCGTCGCTCGCGGTGGTCGTGGGCGGCGCGATCATGTGGTGGAAGGGCGGGCTCTACGTGCTCGACCCGCTGCTCGGCTGCCTGATCGGGCTCATGGTGCTGGTGTCGGCGTGGCGCCTGGTGCGCGAGGCCACCGACGTGCTGCTCGAGGCGGTGCCGCGCGGCATCGATCTCGACGTGGTGCGCGCCGATCTCGTCGCCGTCGGCGGCGTCGCCGAGGTCCACGATCTGCACGTGTGGAGCATCGGCTCGGGGCTCATCGCGCTGTCGGCGCACGTGGTCGCGCGCGACGCCGCGCACGGCAGCCACGACGCGCTCCTGCACGAGATCGACGAGCTCATGCGTCGGCGCCACGGCATCCACCACTCGACGGTGCAGGTGGAGAGCGCGGGCTTCGACGGCGCGAGCGGCGGGCACGTCGGGCACGCGCACTGAATGGCTACATCCGCTTGGATTGCGTGCTGCTTTCGCGTCTGACACGGGCACGCTCAACACGCCGCTAACTTCGTGTTAGCTTTCCGCGCATGATCGATATCAAGCGCATCGAGGAACTGCTGGGCGCAGACGCTCGGCCGCTGCTGGAGCACCAGTCCAAGACCATCCCCAAGGAGCTCCTGCACCTGCCCGGCCCTGATCACGTGGACCGAATCTGGGTCCAGTCGGATCGCAAGCCGGCGGTGCTCGGCAACCTGCAGCGCATGTACAATACCGGCCGGCTCGCCGGCACGGGCTACCTGTCGATCCTGCCGGTCGACCAGGGCATCGAGCACTCGGCGGGCGCCTCGTTCGCGCCCAACCCGGTCATGTTCGATCCCGAAAGCATCGTGAAGCTGGCCATCGACGGCGGCTGCAACGCCGTCGCCTCGACCTTCGGCACGCTCGGCATCCTGTCGCGCAAGTACGCGCACAAGATCCCGTTCATGGTGAAGATCAACCACAACGAGTTCTTCTCGTACCCGAACACCTACGACCAGACCATGTTCGGCAAGGTCAAGACGGCGTGGGACATGGGCGCGATCTCGGTGGGCGCCACGATCTACTGGGGCTCGCCCGAGTCGCGTCGCCAGCTCAAGGAGGTCGCCGAGGCGTTCGCCGAGGCGCACGAGCTGGGTATGTTCACGGTGCTCTGGTGCTACACGCGCAACCCGGCCTTCAAGACCGAGACCCGCGACCACCACACCTCGACCGACTTCGAGGGCCAGGCCAACCACCTGGGCGTCACCATCCAGGCGGACATCATCAAGCAGAAAATGCCCGACGGTAACGGTGGCTACAACGATCCCAAGCTGAAGGGCTTCGGCAAGACCCACCCCAAGGTCTACTCGCAGCTCTCGAGCGACAACCTGATCGACCTCACGCGCTACCAGGTGGCCAACTGCTACATGGGCCGCGTCGGTCTCATCAACTCGGGCGGCGCGTCGTCGGGCGACAGCGACCTGGCCGAGGCGGTCAAGACCGCGGTCATCAACAAGCGCGCCGGCGGCATGGGCCTCATCAGCGGCCGCAAGGCGTTCCAGCGCCCGATCAAGGAAGGCGCGGCGCTGTTGCAGGCGATCCAGGATGTCTACCTCAACAAGGACATCACGATCGCCTGACTTACAGCGCGAGGTGTGCGCCGGCGCTCACCCTCACGCCACTTTGCATCCTGTCTGCTCGTTCAGTTGGCGCGTCTGCGGGGCCGCCGCATACTAAGGGGGCTTTGTCCCTTCGCCATGCTCGTCATGAGATCTGGGTAACCGACCTCGACCCGGCACACGACGGTGTGGTCATCACGCAGCTGTCAGACGTCCACGTGGGCGCCATGACGCCGGCGAAGCGCATCCAGCGCGCCGTCGAGCTGTCGAACGAGGCCGAGCCCGACCTCGTCGTCCTCACCGGTGACTACGTCTGTCGCTCCAAGCGCTGGATCGGACGAATGGGCGAGCAGCTGAGTGGCCTGAACGCCAAGGCGGGCGTGATGGTCACGCTCGGCAACCACGACTACTGGTGCGACGCCGACCAGGTGGCGCAGGAGATGCGGCACAACGGCTACGACGTGCTCATGAACCGCAACACCACGCTGACCGTGCGCGGCGCGCCGCTCACGGTCGTCGGCGTCGACGACGCGATCACCAAGCACGACGACGCCGGCAAGGCCTTCCACGGCGCACGCCAAGGCGGCACGCAGCTCTGTCTCACCCACTGCCCCGAGGTCGCGCCCGAGGCGGCCGAGCGCGGCGCACGCATCATCGTGGCCGGGCACACCCACGGCGGCCACCTGCACCACAAGAAGGCCACGCCCTGGCTCTACCGCAAGCTGACCGGGCGCAACTACCTGTCCGGCTGGTACGACGTCGGCGCGGCGCAGCTCTACGTGAACCGCGGCGTGGGCGCGTCGGCGTTCTCGCCGCGCGTCGGCGAGGGCGCGCGCAGCGAGGTCGCGATCTTCGTGCTCCGGCGCGCCGAGCCCGAGTAGCGCGGGCCGCGCCGCTCAGGCGGCGACGAGACTGAAGCTCTCGCCGCCGGCGCGCACGACACGGCCGTCCTTGACGAGCTTCTGCAGGTGCGCGAGCAGCGAGCGCGCCGCGAGCGGGTGCAGCGCCACCGGGACGTCCTCGTAGACCGAGGGCACCAGGTCGAGCGCGGTGGCGTGGCCGCGCGCGGCGAGCGCGGTCGCGACCCGCTCCTCGCGCCACAGGCGGTGCTTCACGTACTCGGCGAGCTTCGCGGCCGGCGCGGTGATGGTCGGCCCGTGCGCGGGCAGGAGCGCGCGCGGCGCGAGCGCGGCCAGGCGCGCCAGCGACGCCAGGTATTCGATCATGTCGCCCTCGTCGGGATCGACGACGATCGAGCCGATGCCGGCGACCATGTCCCCGGCGACGATGTAACCTGTGGTCTCCTCGAGGAAGCACAGGTGGCCGGGCGCGTGCCCGGGCGTGAAGATCGCGCGCAGGCGCCGCTCGGGGCGCTCACCGTCGCCGGCGAGCAGCTCGACGTGGCCGTCGCGGAGCAGGCGCGTCACCGCAATGCGCCCGGCGACCAGCTGCGCGGTGATCGGGTGCGCGGCCACCGGCACGCCCAGCCGCTTCGCCAGGTGCGCGGCGCCCGAGACGTGGTCGACGTGGTGGTGCGTCAGCCAGATCTCGCGCACGCGCCGGCCCTGCGCGGCGAGCGCGTCGAGTGCGTTGTCGAGCGCGGCGCGCTCGTCATCCCAGGGGCTCGCGGGATCGATCACGATGAGCTCGCGCGCGCCCACGACATAGCAGTTGGTGTGCGTGGCCGGCGGCAGGGTCGGCGTGCGCAGCATCGCGATCTCGATCCCGGGCGCGAGCTCCCACAGCCGGCTGGCGTGCGCGTCGCGCGCGGTGTCGATGGCCAGGCGCGCCGCCATGCCCTCCGGGCCGTCCACCAAGGCGCGCAGGAGGTACGCGACCACCGGCGAGGTGAGCCGCTCGCCGCTCGACCAGGCGGCCAGCGCCTCGGCCGGCGTGAGCCACTCGCCCTCGCTCAGCTCGCCGCCGCTCGTGCCCGCCGGATCCGGCGCGCAGCCGGGCGGGGCCTCGACCAGGTAGTAGGTCGCGTCGAAGCGGATGGGCGCCCACTCGGGCGTGATCGAGCGGCCGACCTCGACGAACGTCGCCGCGCCGGCCGGGAGCGTGACGCCGGTCTCCTCCTGGAGCTCGCGCGCGGCCGCCGTCAGGCGGGCCGCGGCCTCGCCGGTGGCGCCGTCCACCGGCCGCGCGTGGTCGGCGTCGTCGACGCGACCACCCGGAAATGCCCAGAATCCTGGGAGAAACTGGAGCGCGTGGGAGCGGCGGACCCAGTACACCTCCATCCGATCGCCGCGCTGGCGGTGTAGGACGACCACGGACGCGGGGATGGGGTTCGCCATGCTGGCCTGACAGAAAATAGCTGACCCGTCGCCTTTCCGGTCCTAGAATGTGAGGCGAATGGTCAGCGTGACGGCACGCAAAATACGCGAGCACGGACGAGAGCGATCGTCTGTAGGCGTAGGTCGTGTGTATACCGGGTTTCTCATCAGTTATCCGGTGGTCGGCCGCGGCATGGTCATTTTTCGCGATCCGCACGGGCACCGGATGATCACGACCCCGGTCAAGCGTGTGCTCGGCGAGCCCACCGGCCAGACCCTCTACATCGAGACCGAGAACAGCGTGTACCGACTGACCTTCCACGGCGCGCCGCTCGTGCCCATGCAGTCGCCGCACCCGGGCGAGGCGACCGGCTAACCTGGGCGACCCGGCCAGCCCGACCTAGTCGAGGACGCGACAGACCAGGAACTTGAGGTAGCGGCCCTCGGGGAAGGCCACCGGCACCACGTGGTCGGGCGCCTGCGAGCCGATGTGCAGGAGCTGCACGCGGCGGTGCGAATCGTGAGCGGCGCCGGCCAGCAGGCGCTCGAACTCGGTCGCGTCGATGAGCTGCGAGCATGACGCCGTGCACAGCAGCCCGCCGGGGGCGACCGCCTGCATGGCGAGCGCGTTCAGGCGGCGGTAGCCGCGCAGCGCCGCTTCCAGGTCCTTGCGCGCGCGCGCGAACTTGGGCGGGTCGCAGACCACCAGGTCCCAGGCCCCGGCGGGCGCCTGCTCGAGGAAGCGGAAGACGTCGCTCTCGACCACGTCGACGTCGCCGAGCTCGTTCTTGGCGAAGTGGGCGCGCGCTCGCTCGAGCGCGCGCGCCGAGACGTCGACCGCGGTCACCGACTTGGCGCCGCCGCGCGCGGCCGCGAGCGCGAAGCCGCCCGCGTACGTGTACAGGTCGAGCACGCGCGCGCCGCGCGCGAGCCGGCCGACCATGGCGCGGTTCTCGCGCTGATCCAGGAAGTAGCCGGTCTTCTGCCCGCCGAGCGGCTCGACCTCGAGGCTGATGCCGTTCTCGCGGCAGGCGACCAGGTGCCTGGCCTCGCCGCGAACTACGCGCGCCGACGAGGTGAAGCCCTCGAGCTGCGCGAAGCCGCCCGCGGCCACCTCGACGACCTGACGTGGCGCGAGCAGCGCGAACAGCGCGTCGTAGATGACCTCCTCGCGCTGCTTCATGGCGTAGGTCGCGAACTGCACCGCCACGGTGTCGCCGTAGACGTCGACGATGAGCCCGGGCAGCGCGTCGCCCTCCGAGTTGCACAGCCGGTAGGCGTCGGTGTCCTCGCAGGGCAGGCCGAGCCGCTCGCGCAGCGCGCGCGCGTCGGCGAGGCGCGCCGCGATCCACGCGTCGTCGAGCGCCACGTCGCGCGAGCTGGCCATGCGCACGCGCAGCTGCGAGCGCGGGTTGGCGAAGCCGCGGCCGACGAAGCGACCCGCGTCGTCGAGGACCCGGACCTCGTCGCCGGGCTCGAGCGTGCCGACGACACGCAGGATGGCCTCGGAGTAGAGCCAGGGGTGGCCGAACCAGAGCGGCTTGGCGCGCCCCTTCTTGATGACGACGTCGGTCATGGAGTGACGAGAGCAGTGGCCCGGTTGGGCCGAGAAATCAAGCGCGTTTCGAAGACTTGGCGGCGATGACGGCGTCGAGGATGTCGCCCGCGTCCTTCTCCGTAATGTTGGCACCGCGCGCGAAATCGGCGAGCGCCGCTTGCTCGGCCTCGGCGACCGAGCCGTCCGAGACGCCCATGAGACAGCCCATGGCGTAGACCTCGCGCTGCTGCACGGGATCGACGATCTGGGCGGCGAGCTGCGCGCAGTCGCTCTTCTTCGCGACCTCGTCGTCGAGGATGCGGTGCGCCTCGGGGCCCTCCATGCCCAGCTGGATCGAGATGTCGACCAGCATGGACAGCTCCTTGGGGTCGATGGTCCCGTCGGCGGTGATGATGCGCGCCAGGAAGCGCAAGATGATGGTCTCGAGCACCCGCTTGGGCGCGTTGTTCATCGCCTGGTCGAGTGGCGGAGGCGCGAGCAGGGCGTCGAGGCTCAGGTTGGGTTCGCTCATGGGGGCTCCTTCGCTCTCGCCTACTTGACGATCTTCTTGACCACGGCCTCGAGCGCGCCCGATTCGACGGCAGCGCCCACGGCCTTGGCGATGATGCTGAGCACGCTCATGGTCGAGCTCTGTTGCTGCTGTTGCTGCTGTTGCTGCGGCGGCGCGGCCGCGGGCGTGGCCGAGCCCATCGCGGCTTGCGCGCTCATGCCGCGCGTGCCGAAGGGTAAGGCCGGCCCGCCCACCGGTGCCGGCGCGGAGATCCCGCCGCCCATGCCGCCGCTCGGCATCCCGCCGCCCATGCCGCCCCCGCCGCCGGGCGCGCCCGGCATCTGGCCTGACTGAGGCTTCACCGGGCCGCCGCCCATGCCGCCCGCGGCCGGCATCCCGCCGCCGGGCATCCCGCCGCTCGGCATCCCGCCGCTACTCGGCATCCCGCCCATGCCGCCGCCGCCGCCCTGGCCCGGCATCTGGCCGGGCTGCGGCGCCACCGGCATCGAGCTCATGCCCTTGCCGCCACTGGAGCCGGGCATGCCGCCAGCGCTCATCCCGCCGCCCGCGGGGCTCATCCCGCCGCCGCCAGCGCTCATCCCACCGAGGCTGTTGATGCCTCCGCCCATGGACGGTGCAGGCGCGGGCGCCGGCGCCGGTGCCGGTGCGCTCAGGCTCGGTCCGCTGCCGCCTGCTCCCAGCCCCGCCCCCAGCCCGGCACCCAGGCTGATCCCGGCACCGAGGCTGTTGATGCCGCCGCCGCTGCCCGGCGTGGGCATCGGCGCGATCGACGCGGGCGCGGCCATCGGTGGCGGAATCGGCGGCGGCAGCTGCATCTGCCCGCGGACCTGGGCGGACATCTGCGCCGCGTGCTGATACCACGGCCCGCGCAGCGACATGCAGCGGTCGAGCGCCCCGAGCGCGTCCTGCGGGAAGCCTCGCCACAAACACGCCGTCGCGTAGTGGTAGTACAGTCCGTCGACGTTCGGCGCCTGCTGAATCGCCTGGTAGAAGCTCTGCGCGGCCTGATCGTACATGCCACTCTGCATCGCTTGCTGACCCTGCTGGGCCAGCTGCGTCGCGCGGTCGGCACCGCCTGCCATCATCATGGGATCCCCCCCGGGTTGTGCGCGTACGACGAGGCACGCGCGCCGATGACTATATCCCCGATCGCAGGATCGTCGTGAGGCCCAACAAGGCGCACTGAGATGCTCGGCCTCCGGACGGAGTTCCCTGGAAGGCGTTCCAAATACGAACACTGGGCCATGTTGGGTGCTCCATTTTGGAGCTAATACGATCCAAGACGGAACATGCGGCGATCTATCTATTGATAATTGCCAGGTTTTGCTTGAGTGTGCGGGTTGGCAAAGCGATTGCTTTGGAACCCGAGCGTTACTCGACGCTGGGACCGGGCAGCAACGTCATCGGTTGGGGGGGCCCAACAGGGCGGTGACGGTAGTAGGGGGGGGCCCGGTCGCAGCGTCGATTTTTTTTCTTTTTTCTGGGTACTCTCCGGGGCTCGTGGACAGCGCCCCCGCCGAGCCCCATCGCGATCGACCGTCTGTTCTCCTGGCCGTCGGCGACCTGCTGCGCTCGGAAATCGACCTCGATACGCTGCTCGCGCGCATCGTCGACCTGATCGTCGACGCCATGGATGCGGACCGCGGCACGCTCTTCCTGACAGATCCAAGAACGGGCGAACTCTACTCCAAAGTGGCGCAGCTGCCCGAGCTGCCCGAGATCCGGCTCAAGCCAGGCCAGGGCATCGCCGGTCAGGTCGCGACCACCGGCAACGCGATCGCGATCCGCGACGCGCAGCGCGACCGCCGCTTCTTCGGCGAGGTCGACCGCGCCACCGGTTACCTCACCCAGACGCTGCTCGCGGTGCCGGTGCGCGAGCGTGCGGCGGATCCGGATCGCCCGCCCGCGATCCTCGGCGTCGTCGAGGTGCTCAACAAGCGCAGCGGCGATCACTTCGATGACGACGATCTGCGCCTGCTCGAGAAGCTCGCCGCGCAGGTCGCCGACGCGCTCACCGAGGCGCACCTGGATCGCGGCTCCGACCGCCCCGGCCGCTACAACAAGATCGTCGGTGAGTCGCCGGCCATGCGCAAGGTCTACGACGTCATCGCCAGCGCCGCGGCCACCGACGCGACGGTGCTCTTGCGCGGCGAGAGCGGCACCGGCAAGGAGCTCGCGGCGCGCGCGATCCACGTGAACAGCCTGCGCGCGCGCGGCCCGTTCGTGAAGGTCGATTGCACGACGATCCCCGAGGGGCTCATGGAGTCGGAGCTGTTCGGCCACGAGCGCGGCGCCTTCACCGGCGCCGATCGGCTGGTCCAGGGCAAGGTCGAGCTGGCCTCGGGCGGCACGCTCTTCCTCGACGAGATCGGCGAGCTGCCCCCGGCGCTGCAGATGAAGCTGCTGCGCTTCCTGCAGGACCGCGAGTTCGAGCGCGTCGGCGGCCGGCGCGTGCTGCGCACCGACGTGCGCCTGGTGACCGCGACGCACCGCGACCTCGAGACCGCGGTGCGCCAGGGCGCCTTCCGCCAGGATCTCTACTACCGATTCAAGGTCGTCGAGCTGCACATGCCGGCGCTCCGCGATCGCGGCCACGAGGAGATCGCGCGGCTCGCGCGCCACTTCCTCAGCATGTACGCGCGCAAGCACGGCAGGAACGTGCGCGTGATCTCGCCCGAGGCGCGCGCCATGCTGGTTGCGCACTCGTGGCCGGGCAACATCCGCGAGCTCGAGCACTGCATCGAGAGCGCGGTCGTGTTCGCCGGCGGCCCCGAGCTGCTCGCGTCGCACCTGCCCTTGCCGCAGCCGAGCGCGGGCCGCGAGCTCGGTGTCGGCTCCGCCGACGACGCGCGCCTGGCCATCCCCTCGGGGCTCTCGCTGGCCGAGGTCGAGCGCCGCTACATCGCGCGCACGCTGGGCGAGCAGGACGGCAACCGCTCGCGCGCCGCCGAGGTCCTCGGCATCGGGCGCAACACGCTGGTGCGCAAGATCAAGGAATACGGGCTGTAAGGAATGAGTGCTATCGTCGGCTCCGTGTCGTCCGTCGGTGAAGAGCTGTTTTCGCGGCGCGTGATCGTGGTCATGGGCAAAGGGGGCGTGGGTCGCACCACGGTATCGACCGCGCTCGCGCAGGCGGCGGCGCGGCGCGGCCGGCGCACCTTGCTGTTCCAGGCGGGCGCCAAGGACAAGCTGTCGCGCCTGCTCGGCATCGCGCCGGTCGGCGACCAGATCGTGCAGGTGCCGGGCGGCTTCTCGGCGGTCAACACCAACCCGAGCGCCGCGATCCACGAGTACGGCCTCATGGTGCTGCGCTACGAGACCATCTACCGGCTGGTGATGGAGAACCAGGTCATCAAGAAGCTGGTGCGCGCCATCCCCGGCCTGGACGACTACTCGATCATCGGCAAGCTGTGGTTCCACTCGACCGAGACGCACCCGGCGGGCGGCTGGAAGTGGGACACCATCGTGTTCGACGCGCCCGCGACCGGCCACGCGCTGTCCATGTTCAAGATCCCGCGCGCCATCCTCGAGGCGGTGCCCGAGGGTCCGCTGACCCGCGACGCGGTCAAGGTGCGATCCCTGTTCGAGGATCCCTCGCGCACCGCGGTCGTGCTGACCACTCTGGCCGAGGAGATGCCCGTCACCGAGACCATCGAGATGGCGGCGCGCCTGCGCCCCGAGCTGGGCCTGCACGCGACCCACCTGGTCGTGAACCAGATCGCGCCCGATCGCTTCTTCCGGCCGGGCACGCCCGCGCGCGTGCTCGACGAGCTGATCGCGGCGGGCGGCGCAGCCGCCAACGCAAGTGACGACGACGCGCTCGCGCCGCTCGTGCGCGAGGCGCGGCTGCAGCGCTCGCGCCGGCAGCTCAACGAACGCTACCTCGCGCGCCTCGAGGCCGAGGTAAGGCTGCCGCAGATCCGCCTGCCGCTCCTGCACACGTCCAGCTTCGGCGCAGAGCAGGTCGCGTACCTCTCCGGCGAGATCGAGGCGCAGCTCACCGCCGCCGGCGCCCGCGTGGCCTCGGCGGGATAGTGTTATGCTGGCGCGGTCGTGGCTTCTAGACGCCCGTCTCGCCTGGCCTATGTAGCGCTGATCTTGCTCGTCGCGGGGTTCCCCGGAGCAGTCGCGCGCGCGCAAGGCGGCGCGGGAGCGGCGCCGGCGCCGGGTGCGGCCACGCCGAGGCGATCGACGGTGGCGCTCTTGCGCATCGAGCCGCTCGGCCTCGAGCCCGAGCTGGTCATCCGCCTCGAGGCGCTATTCCGCCTCGAGCTCGAGCGGCTCGAGGGCGTCACGCTGCCGACGGGGCACGAGGTCGACAAGGCCGCGGCCGGCGACGCGGCGCTGCGCGGCTGCACCAGCGAGCCCGAGTGCCTGACCGGTATCGGCAAGAAGCTGGGCGTCGCGTACATGGTCTCGGGCACCGTCGGGGCGCTCGGCGACAGCTACGTGATCAACCTGAAGCTGGTCGAGGTCGCGAGTGGCAAGGAGATCCGCCGCATCGAGGAGCCGCTGTCCGGCTCGCCCGACGAGCTGATCGAGGCGGTGCGCGTGGCCGCGTACCGCCTGTGGGCGCCCGACAAGCTGAAGGGCTCGATCGCGATCCTTGTCGACGTGACCGGCGCCGAGGTCTTCCTCGACGGCAAGCAGCTGGGCAAGACGCCGCTCGCGCAGCCGGTCGCCAACCTGGCGGTGGGCAAGCACTCGCTGCGCATCGCCGCGCGCGGCTACTCCGACTTCCTCCAGGACGTCGACGTGCGCTTCCAGAAGAGCACGCAGGTGGTCGTGAGCCTGCAGCGCGCCAGCGTGGTGCCGGGCGGGCCGCCGGGTGGCGCACCGCTGCGCGCGGCGCCGGTGCCCTGGTACTCATCGACCTGGGGCTACGTGGGCCTGGGCGTGGCCGCGGTAGCGCTCGGCGTGCTGGTCGGGCTCGCGCTCACCGGCGACGAGGTCGTGGACTGCGATCGCAACCCCGGGGCGTGCGGACTTTGAGGCAGCTGCGCTCGATCGCGCTGTCGCTGCTCGTGATCGCGTTCGCGTCGAGCGTGGCCCAGGTGGCCCAGGTGGCCGACGCCGCCGAGCCGCCCGCGGCGAGCGCGCCGGCCGCGGCGCCCGCACGCAAGGTGGTCATCGCGCCGCTGACCGGCCTGGTCGACGGCGGTCCGGATCTCGCGCCCGCGCAGGCGCTGGTCGGCACCGGCGTCGGCAGCGTGCCGGGCGTGGTGCTGATCTCCGACAAGGAGCTGCGCGCCGCGCTGAAGAAGGCCAAGCGCAAGGATCTCGAGTCCTGCGACGGTGGCGTGGCCTGCCTGACCGAGCTCGGTAAGCTGGTCGGCGCGCAGATCGTGGTCGCCGGCGACGTCGGCGACCTGGGTGGCGGCCAGGTCGCGTACCTCATGGCGGTCGACGTGGGCAGCGGCCGCGAGCTGGGCTCGACCACCGCGGTGCTGAGCGGCGACGCGGCGCAGAAGCAGGGCGAGGCGCGCGCGGCGGCGTACCGGCTGCTCGCACCGGCGGCGTACGTGGGCACGATCGCGCTGTCGACCGACATCCCGGGCGCGGTGATCTACCTGGACGGCAAGCAGGTCGGCAAGTCGCCGGCCGCACCGGTCAAGACGTCGGTGGGCACGCACGCGCTGCGCGTGACGCACGAGCAGTACCGCGACTACGTGCGCTTCATCGAGGTGAAGTTCGACGAGACGGCCAAGATCGATATCAGCCTGAAGGAGTACCCCATCGTCAACGATGGGATGATCGAGAACGGCGGGCGCCTGGGCGGACCGATCGAGGAGCGCGTCGCGCCCCGGCCCTGGTACCGCAAGGGCTGGGCGGTCGCGGCGATGGGTACCGCGCTGCTGATCGCGACCGCGATCACCGTGGCGATCGTCGCCGACGGCATCGCCGCCGACCGCGAGGTCATCGTGGGGCCGGAGCCGTAGCCGACGCCGCGGGCGCGCGGCGCCCGGCGGGCGCGTGGGAGGCGCGCGCCCACGCGATGGTCGCGGCGATCGCGTCGGCGGGCGGAGTCGGGCGGCTGCCGAAGGCGGCGCGGAAGCGCGAGTCGTCGAGGACGAAGGGCAGCTTCCACTGGTAGGTCATCTCGGCGACCTCGCGCATGATCGGCGCGAAGACCCCCATGGTGCGCAGCATCCAGTCGGGCAAGCGCTGGACCTCGACCGCGTCGCCGGCGAGGCGCTGCGCGAGCTCACGCGTGCTCGTGGCGGGGTTGACCGGCAGGTGCCAGACGTGGCCGAACGCCTGATCGTGCGCGCCCAGCGTGAGCAGCCCGGCGGCCACGTCGTGCGAGTACGAGTACGAGTGCGGCTGGTCGGGATCGCCGCAGCACTCGACCGCGCGGCCGGCCAGGGCCTTCTTCCAGAAGCGCTCGCCCAGGATCGCGTTGCCGACGAGCGGCCCGAAGAAGTCGCTGGCGCGGCCGATGGCGACGCGCACCTCGCCGCGCGCGTGCGCGCCGAGCACGTCCTCGGCCTGGCGCGCGCGCAGCGTGCCCTTGTTGCTGCGCGGGCGGACCGGCGAGTCCTCGCGCATCGGGCCGTCGGCGGGATCGTACATGTACAGGTTGTCGAGCATGACGAGGCGCGCGCCCGGCGCGGCGCCGGCCATGCCGGCGAGCACGCCGCGCGTGAGCGGCAGCAGCAGGCGCGCCCACTGGTCGTAGCGTGCGTTCAGGCAGTGGTAGACGACGGCGGCGCCGGCGAGCGCGCTGCGCGCGAACGCAGGATCCGAGAGATCGCCGTGGACGAGCTCGAGGCCGGGACGCGCCGGCCCGGGCGCGCGCGCGGACAGACGCACCTGGCGCACGCGCACGCCGCGCGCGAGCAGCGCGTCGACGAGCAGCGGGCCGATCTGGCCGGCGCCGAGGACGACGTGCAGGCCGGGCGCGAGCGCGAGCGCCGGGGCGGGGGCGGGGGCGGGGGCGGGCGGAACGTTGGGGGCGTCGTTGGTTTCCATGAACCCAGCGTGCGACTTGCAAATCCGCACAGCAACCCGGATGATCGCAACCATGCCTTGCGTTATTGCAAGCACGTGTGCGGCGTGAACGCGCCCAGGATCGTCGCCGTGAAGTGGGACGACGTCCGCGTATTCCTGGCGCTCTCGCGCGAAGGCAACCTGGCCGCGGCGGGCAAGCGCCTCGGCCTCGACGCCTCGACCGCGAGCCGGCGCCTGGCCTCGCTCGAGGAGACGCTGGGCACCCGGCTCTTCGATCGCACGCCCGAGGGGCTCTCGCCCACGCGCGCGGCCGAGCTGCTGCTGCCCGCCGCCGAGGAGACCGAGGCGGGCATGCTGCGCTTCTCGACCGCGGTCGACGGGCTCGAGCGGCGCGTCGAGGGCGTGGTGCGCCTGGCGACCTTCCCGGGCCTGGCCGACAACTTCTTGCCCAGGATCTTCGCCAGGCTGATCGAGCGGCACCCGGGCCTGCGCCTCGAGGTCGACGTCGGCGCGGCGCTCGCGGATCTGACCCGGCGCGAGGCCGATCTCGCGCTGCGCTCGATCCGCCCGCACAGCGGCGACCTGGTCATGACCCGGCTCTTGACCTCGCGCTGGCTGCTCATGTCCTCGCCCGAGCGGGTCAAGGCGATCGGGCGGCTCAGGCGCTGGGACGACGAGCCGTGGCTCGACTGGGGCGCGGACCTCGGCCACATCCCGGCGGCGCGCTGGCTGCGCGAGCACGTCCCCGCGGCACGCGTGGTGCTGCGCACGAGCGGCGCGGGCGCGCTGCTCTCGGCGATCGAGCACGGCCTGGGCGTCGGGCTCATGACCGAGCACTTCATGGCGGTGCGGCGCGTCGTGCCGGTGAAGCTGGCGAAGCCGCTGGCGGAAGAAGCCCAGGCGACCTGGCCGACCGACGACCTGTGGCTGGTCGGCCACCGGGCGCTGCGCGACGTGCCGCGGGTCGCGGCGGTGTGGGACGTGCTCGTCGAGGAGCTCGGCGGCGCGAGCGTCGCCGCGGCGCGAGCGGCCCGACCGAGCGCCGCCGCGGCGCGCGCGGCGCGGCGGTGAGTAGCGCCAGGTCGCTCGGTTCGCACTGGCAAGCCGCGGCGCGGCTGATCGCGGAGAGCCGCGACGTGCTCGACGCGCGTCCCCGGCCCGGCGGCGACGAGCCCGCTCTGGTCGCGCGCGGCTGGGCATCCTTCCTGCTCGCGCTCGACGACGCGCAGCTCACCGCCATCGAGGTGCGCGGCCACGCCGCGACCTGGCCCGAAGACACGCCCGCGACGCTCGCCGCGTTCGTCGCCGAAGCCCGCGCCGTCTGCGCGATGCCGCCCTTGGCACCGCCGGAGGGCGCGCCGGACGCCCCGCCGCGCGCGGCTCGTCGCCGCGAGACCCCGCGCAAGCGCGTCCAGGTCGACGCCTTCGTGGCGCTGGTGACACCGCTCGCGGCGCGTGCGACGCGCGTCGTGGACGTCGGCTCGGGTCACGGTCACCTGACGCGTGAGCTCGCCGAGCGCATCGGCCGGCCGGTCGTCGGGCTCGAGCGCGACGTCGCCGTGGTCGAGCGGGCGCGCGCGCTGCCGTCGTCGGGAGCGCCCTCGTTCGCCGTCATCGACGTGCTGCGCGACGGGCTCGCGCTCGCGACCGGCGACTGCGTGATCGGGCTGCACGCTTGCGGCGAGCTGGGCGACGCGATCGTGGAGAGCGTCGCGCGCGCGGGCAACTCGGTCGCGCTGGTCGGCTGCTGCCTGCAAAAGCGCCGCGCGAGCTCGCGGTCGCCGCTGTGCAGCGCGCCCGGGCTGGACGACGCGATCGAGCTGCCGCGCGGCCTGCTCGGCCTGAGCAACCTCACCGCGCGCGACGAGGGCGTCGAGGCCTCGCTCGCCGACAACCTCGCGGCGCGCGAGCGCCGGTTCGCGCTCGCGCGCCTGGTCGCCGCGGATGGCGCGCGCTGGTCGGGCACGCACGTCGAGGGCATCAGCCGGCGCGCCGCCCACGGCGACCTCGCCGCGCTGGTCGCGCGCGCCTTCGCGCGGCGCGGCCGGCCCTGCCCTTCGCCCGCGGCCATCGAGGAGGCCGCGGCCTGGGCGCGCGGGGAGCAGGCGCGGGTGCGCCGCCTGTCCCTGCCGCGATCGCTACTCGCCCGCGCGCTCGAGGTGCTGGTGCTCCACGACCGCGCGCTCTACCTCGAGCAGCGCGGCTTCGCGGTCAGCGTCGGAACGCTCTTCCCCGATCCGGTGAGCGCGCGCAACCTCGCGCTCGTCGGCTACCGCCTCGGTTAGCCCCCGGGCCTTCGGCCCCGACGGCTCAGCGAATCAGCGCGTAGATCTTGTTCAGCTTGCCGTTCGCCGACGGGAACCTGCCGTCGCCGTAGTCCGAGGTCGCGCCGCGGAACAGCGCGTCGGCTTCCTTCTTGCGATCGCCGTCGAGCGACTTGCCCTTCATGGCCGCGTTCAGCCGGCCGATCTTCGCCGAGATGAACGCCTTGTCGATCTTCATGCTCTCGACGGTCGCGTAGAGCTGATCGGCGGCGAACTTGGCCTTGCCATAGTCGCCGTCCTTCATCGCGGCGACCGCCTCCTGCTCGAGCGCCTGCGCGGGCGAGGGCAGATCCGTCGGCAGAATGCCCTTGTCGTTCATCTTGCGGCGCGCCTTCTGCAGCACCGGCTCGACGTCGCGCTTGGTGTACTTCGAGCCCTTGGAGCCGTCGACCTGCTGCACGATCGTCGTGGTCGTGCCGACGCCGCAGGTCTCTTTCTCGCGGCGCGCCTGCGCCTTCTCGCGCTCGGCCAGCTCGGCCTCGCGCTGGCCCAGGCGATCCTCGCGGCGCGCCACGTCCTTCTCGCGCAGCGCCAGGCCGCCCTCGCGGCGCGCCACCTCGGCGCCCAGGCTCGCGCCCGGCACCGGCGTGGCCACCGCCAGCGCCTCGTACCTCTTGAACAGCGACTCGAAGCGGCTCGACAGCTCGCTCTCCTGCGAGACAAGCTGGGTCTCGCGCTCGATGAGCTGGGTCTCCTCCGCATCGACCTCGGCGACGTTGCCGCCGGTGGCGGCCACCTGCTTGCGCTTCTCGGTCAGCGCGACGCGATCGGCGCTGATCTTCTTGCGCTCGCGCTGCAGCTCCTCGCGGCGCGCCAGCACGGTGCCCTCTTCCTGCTTGAGGCCCTCCGCCTGCTCGACCGCTTCCGCCGCCACCTCGGGATCCGCCGCCGCCCCCGACTGCTTGTCCCCGCACGCCGCGCCCGCGAGCAGCGCCCACACCACCAACCCATAGGCCAACTTCATGGGGAACATTTTATCCCATGATATCGAGTAGCTCCAAATGGAGCGCGGACGGCTCCCGCGCCGGATCACTCGATCGTGAGCACCGGCTGCTGCGCCTCGAGGGTTTGACCCTCGGTGGCGTGGATGGCCGAGACCTTGCCGGCACGGCCGGCGCGCATCTCGTTCTCCATCTTCATCGCCTCGATGACGGCGACGCCCTGCCCCGCCTGCACGTCGTCGCCAACTTTCACCAGCACCTTCACGACCTTGCCGGGCATGGGCGAGCGCAGGATCTCGGGCCCGGCGGGCCCGCGGCCCTTCGAGGCGACCGCCTGCGCCTTCTCGAGCCGGACGCGCCGCGGGTCGAGCAGCTTGACCGCCTGCTGCACGCCGAAGGCGTCGACGACCGGGTCGCCGTCCTTGTTGGGCTCGACGTCGACGCGCAGCACGCGGCCGCCCAGGTCGAGCAGCCACGCGGTCTGGTCGATGCGCCGCGCGTCGAGCACGCGCTCGACGCCGCCGATCACCACGCGCCAGCGTCCGTCGTCCTGCTGCTCGACGGTGACGTCACGATCCGTATCCCCGATTCGGGCCACCAGCTCCATGGCGCGGACTATACACAATCGGACGCGGCGTGCTATGAGGCGAGGGCTTGGCGCAGCGCATCGGCGACATCCTGGCTACCAAACGGATCCTGGTCTGCGCAGGCTCCGGCGGCGTCGGCAAGACCACCACCGCCGCGGCGCTCGCGCTCGCGGCCGCACGCGCTGGCAAGAAGACGCTCGTGCTCACCATCGACCCGGCCAAGCGACTCGCCGCGTCGCTCGGGCTGCCCGAGCTCGATCACCAGGAGCGCCGCGTGCCCGACGAGCGGCTGCTCGAGGGCGGCCCGATCGCGCCGGGCGGCGAGCTGTACGCCATGATGCTCGACCAGAAGCGCGCCTTCGACGAGATCGTGCAGCGCTACGCCAAGGACGCCGGCGCGGTGCAGCGCATCTTCGACAACCGCATCTACAAGCAGATCGCGTCGTCCCTGTCGGGCTCGCACGAGTACGCGGCGATGGCCAAGCTGCACCAGATCGACCGCGAGGGCGGCTACGACATGATCGTCGTGGACACGCCGCCGACCGCGCACGCGCTCGACTTCCTCGACGCGCCCGACAAGGTGGCGAGCGCCATCGAGTCGCCGGCGGTCGACTGGTTCGTCAAGCCCCTGCAGGCGGGCGGCCGCTTCTCGATCAAGCTGATCGGCCGCGGCGGCTCGTTCGTGCTGAAGCGCATCGCGAAGTTCGTCGGCTCCGACTTCCTCGAGGACATGGCCAAGTTCCTGGTCGAGTTCAACGACGTGCTGGGCGGCTTCCGCGAGCGCGCGCGCGAGGTCATCGAGCTCATGCGCAGCGACAAGGTCGGCTTCGTGCTGGTCGCCGCGCCCGAGCCCGAGGCCGTCGACGAGGCGCTCCTGTTCCACGCGCGCCTCATCAGCTCGAAGATGCCGTTCTCGGCGTTCGTGGTGAACCGCGTGCGCCGCGCCGGGCCGCCCGCGCCCGAGCGCACCGCGCTGATCGCGCGCCTGACCGCGCGCCCCGAGCTCTCCGGCGTGCCGCCCTACGACGTCGCGCGCGCCGCCGAGGCGCTGCTCGAGACCGACGCCGAGTGGCGCGCGCTCGCCTCCGCCGACGGCCGCGAGATCGCGCGCCTGCGTGGCGTCCTCGGCGGCGGCGAACAGCCGATCGTCGAGGTGCCGTTCCTCGATCACGACGTGCACCACGTGACTGGGCTGACCGAGCTCGGGCGCTACCTCATCGCGTAGCGGCGGCGGGAGGCAGGAGACCGTGGGCAAGTTCAAAATGAGCACCCGGCGCAAGCTGGCGATCGCGTCGTACAGCGCGCCGCGCGAGGGCAACATCTACGGCAAGCTCACCGTCGACGCCGGGCCCGCGCTCGCCTACCTCGAGAAGCTGCGCGCCGAGACCGGCGAGCGGGTGTCGATCACGCACCTGGTCGGCCGCGCCGCGGCGCTGGCGCTGGCGCGCGCGCCCACGCTGAACGGCCGCATCCTGTGGGGCAAGTTCAAGCCCTTCGAGAGCGTCGCGATCGCCTTCCTGGTCGCGCTCGAGGAGGGCAAGGACCTGGCCAAGGCGAAGATCGAGGACGCCGACGTCAAGACCACCGTGGCCATCGCGCGCGAGCTGCGCGAGCGGGCCGAGAAGCTGCGTCAGCACAAGGACAAGGAGTTCGAGAAGGCCACCGGCCTGCTGCGCATCCTGCCCACCTGGCTCATCCGCCCGCTCATCTTCACGCTCGGCTGGCTGAGCGGCGCGCTGGGCGTCAGCTCGCGCGCGTTCGGCCTCGAGCGCTTCCCGTTCGGGTCCTGCATCATCACGTCGGTCGGCATGTTCGGCCTCGACGAGGCGTTCGTGCCGCCTACCCCGTTCACGCGCGTGCCCATCTACGTGCTGGTCGGCGCGGTGCGCGACCGGCCCGCCGTGGTCGACGGCAAGATCGTGGTGCAGCCGCAGCTCACCATCACCGCGACCATTGATCACCGCTTCATCGACGGCTTCCAGGGCGGCACGCTGGCCCGGATGATGCGCGAGGTATTCGAGGATCCCGCGAAGTTCGACGCGGCGGGCTCGACCGAAGGCCTCCGGGTTCCGGAGAGCCGGGACGCTACCCGCCCGAGTTGAGGCGGCCCCGCCTCATACCTGCGGGATCGAAGCACCACCCGGACGCGCGAAAGTGCCCGTAACCACGCGGCTCGCGAACGGCACGCCACGTGAAAGGAGAGGACTCGCCGGGAGCATGGGAAGCCAATGCTCCAGTTTCCGTCTCTGCCTGCGTCTCCGTCGCTGCATGGTGCGTCTCCGTCTCCGCGTGGTGCGTCTCCGTCTCCGCATGGCGCGTCTCCGTCTTCGTCTGGCGCGTCGACGACCTCGATCTCGCCCGCGCGCGCCTCGGCGTGCGCGTTCATCGCGGCGTTCGTCTACCTGATCGACCTGCCCGCCTCGGTGGCGGAGGAAGCGCGCGGCCCGGTCTCGGTGGCAGGAGAGGCACGCGGCGCGAGCTGGGGCCTGCGGCTGGGCGGGGGCGCGCTGGCGCTCGCGGCCACCGACGAGACGCCGCTCATGGGCGACTACTTCACGAAGGCGATCGACGTCTACAACGGCGCGGCGAGCGCCTACAACAAGTCGCACGGGCTATCGCCGGGCATGGACGCGTCGGCGCCGAGCATGACGCACGCCGACATGGACCTGCGCACCCAGCTCGTGCTGCTGACGCCCTCGCTGGAGGCCGGCGGCGACGGCTGGTTCTTCAAGCTCGAGGCGCCCATCGGCTTCGGCGACGACGTGCGCACCTACGGCCTCGGCGTGTACCCGCTGAACGTGGGCGGCAAGGTGGCCGGCAGCGCCGACGCGTCGCTCGCCGGCTACGCGTCAGCGGGCGCCGTGATGAGCTACGTGACGTTCGTCGACTCGGACGACGCCGCGGGCGCCCTGGTGCAGGGGCGGCTGGCGGCGGGGCTGCGGCTGCGCACGCGCGGCGGCTACGCGATGACCTTCGAGCTCGGCTACGGGCTGTTCGCGATCGGCGGCGTCGTGGACTTCGCGCGCCGGGAGAGCCTGGAGGCCTACGACCCGCGCGGGATGGCGCCGCCGCCACGGCCCGGGGAGGTGGCCCAGGGCGGCGAGCAGCAGGGCATGGTGGACGTCTCGGTCGGATTCGCGCTGCCGTAGCGAGCATTGGCGAAGGCGGGCGCCTGGCGCTCGTCTACCGCCACTTCGCCCAGATCTCCTGGCGTAGCTTCTTGGCCTCGGCCGGCTGCCCGATCACGATGACCAGCTTGGTGCCCTTGCGCGCCACCCACGACTGCGCGCCCGACGGGTGCTCGAAGCGCACGAAGTCGGGGCCCTTCTCGGTCGGCACGGCCACGCCGGTCCAGACCGGCAGCGACTCGACGGCCACGGCGAAGGCCTCCCCGGCGTCGGTCTCGGTGTCCCAGACCGAGTAGGTGACGAGCACGAGCGGCTCGACCGCCTTGCCGTCGTCGGTGGGCGAGGCGTAGATCGCGTAGCGATCGCCGCCCCAGCCGGCCGCGGCGTCGTTGGCGCGTTGGTCGCGCACGCCGTGCTGGCGCCATAGCCAGCCGAAGGCGGCCTCGCCGAGCACGTTCTGCTCGACGATCTTCCACTTCTTGAGCGACGGCAGGGCCGCCGCGGCCTTCACCTTGATGGGCTTCTCGCCGGCGAAGTACTTCTCCGGGTGCATGACCTGCTCGGTCGACGCCGGCGGGGTCTTGAACATGTCGTCGACGCGTGACCAGGGGTGGTGCCGGCGCGTGTGCGCGACCAGCTTGAGCCCCGACAGGTACGGGAACATCAGCGACTCGCGCAGGAACAGCGGCGCCTTCGCGAAGGCCTCCATGCCGGCCACGCCGGTCGTCTGCGTCGCCATCGCGTTGGCGACGGTGTCGTCGACCCACGGGTCGACCTTCACGCCCATCTCCTGGAACATGAACTCGATCATGAGCGCGACGCCGTCGCCCTCGACGAGCGCCTGGCGCGCGAGCGCGGCGTCGCCGTCGTCCTTCACGACGCTGGTGAACTTCTGCAGGTCGAAGCTCTGGTCCTGCAGCGCGTGGCAGATTTCGTGCGCCATGACGATGCGCTGGGTGGTGACGTCGATCCAGTCGGCCAGGTAGAGCTCCTTGGCGGCCGGGTCGTAGAAGCCAGCGATCTGCTCGCTGAGCAGCGCCAGGATGATCTTCTTGTAGTCGGCGTCGGCAGGCAGGAAGCCGAACTTCTTGGCGGCGCGCTCCTCGCCGGCGAGCTTGGCGTCGGAGTACTCCTCGCCGATCCGCTGCATGACGCGCGCCTCGACCTGCTCGCGCGACATGATGCCGCGCGCGACCGGGGTCTTGATCGGCAGGCCGCGGATCTTGGAGACCTTGAGCGCGATGGCGTCGGTGTCGGCGAGGAGCTGCTCGAGCTCCTTCTTGTCCGGCTTGCCGACGGCGACCGCGGTGAAGGCGACGAGGGAGGCAGCCGTCGCGAGGAGCGCGAGAGCCAGGGGACGAGAGCGCGGTCGCATGGGGCTAGTCTAGGAAACGCTCGACGACCCGCAAGTATTCACTTCCGGGGTGCTCGCCGCTCGCGGCGCTGCGTCACTCGTCGCGGGGCAGGAACAGGAACGCCTCGCACGGCGCCTCGTTCAGGAAGTCAGGCCCTCGCCGAGAGCGTGGTAGTGGGGCAGGACGTAGTAGATCTTGAAGTCCATCGGGCGGCCGACGATCTCCTGGTGCTTGTCGGCGAGGTCGCAGCTGGTCGAGAAGCGCGAGCGCGCCAGCGGCGGCAGTGCGAGCGACTGATTCTGGAACGACAGCGCGTGCAGCCGCTTGGTGACCTGGGCGTACGGGATCGCGGTGAGCTCGAGCGACAGGTGCGTCGCCAGCGCGCCGTCCGTGGTGTTGAGGGCATGGGTCGCGCCGATCACGCGCGCGTGCGCCGGGATGACCAGCGCGTGGCCGGGGGCGAACTTCTGCACGTCGCGGGTGGCCTGCGTCGACTGCGCCGTCAGCACGCCGCCCTGGATACCTGCCGACACCTGGTCGAAGTCGCGTTCGTCACACGGCCAGACGCCGTCGGGGCCAGGGAAGGCGTCGTCGGGCACGAACAGCCAGTTGGAGTGGTGCCACCCCAGCCCGGCCCCGAGCTCGACCTCGTTCACGTAGAGCGGCTCCTCGTTGCCGATGGTCCAGCTCTGGCAGAGCTCGCTGATCTCCTGGCCGGGCGCCACCGCCACGTCCGGGAACTCGTGCGTCCAGTTGTCCTGGAAGGCTGGCGCCGCGTCCGGCGCTGCGCCCGGGTCTTCCGAGCACGCTCCGAGGCCCACCACCGCCACCGCCGCAATCATAACGTGACGCAATGGTCACTGTTTACCACGGAAAGTAAGATCCCGACCACCGTCCCCGAAAGTAAGAAAGTAAGACGGGGACGGTGGTCGGGATCTTACTTTCGGCTTTGCCTTTGGCCGGGCGTCGACTACGAACTGCGTTCGGATGAAGAGGTCCCTGGTCGAGCTGGCGGAGCGTGTGCGCGGTGGGGCGCGGCGCGTGGCGGCGATCGGGCTGAACGGGCCGGCGCTCGCGGCGGCGGTGGCGGAGGTCGCCGGGGCGCTGGGCAAGGCGCAGCGGCCGCTCGTGGTGGTCGTGGCAGACGAAGCCCAGGCGCTCGCGCTCGCCCGGGACGTGGCGTTCTTCTTGCCGCCCGCCGCGCCCGCCGCGCCCGCCGCGCCCGCCGCGCCCGCCACGCCCGCCACGCCCGCCGCGAAGGCAGCGCCCGCCCAGGACGATCCCGCGGCGCCCCCGCGCGTGCTGCACCTGCCCGGCGTGGAGACATCGCCGTACGCGGAGCTCTCGCCCGACCGTGCCGCGATCATGCGCAGGCTGGCCACATTGTTCCGGCTCAGCCAGGGCTTCGCCGGTGAGGTCATCGTGGCGAGCGCGGCGGCGCTGCTCCGGCGCGTGATCGCGCGCGCCGAGCTGGCCAAGCTGTGCGACCTCATCATTCCCGAGCAGGAGCTCGACCGCGACGCGCTCATCGGGCTGCTGCTGCGAGCGGGCTACGGGCGCACGCCGGTCGTCGAGGACCCCGGCACGTTCGCGGTGCGCGGCGGCGTCGTCGACGTGTTCCCCGCGCTCTACCGGCTGCCCGTGCGCATCGATCTGTTCGGCGACCTGGTCGAGTCGATCCGCTTCTTCGACCCGCGCACACAGCGCACGCTGCGCGATCTGCACGAGCTCTACGTGCACCCGGTGCGCGAGACCGTGCGCACGACCGGCGCCGAGCTGCGCCTG